>CAZLZZ010000180.1:0-6443 GCA_964564165.1 uncultured Alcanivoracaceae bacterium
GTCTTTATATTTTCGGCATCAGTGATTATATTTTCCCATTGCCAAATAGTTGCTTTGGTTACGTCAATTTCTTTACCAAGTTTGGCTAAAGATAATTTATTTTTTGTTCTAATGGCTCTGAGTTTATCTCCGAAGCTCATAAATATTGCCCGTATTATACTTTGCTAAAATTCTCCTTATACTAGCATATCGCAAGTGTAGTTCTCTTTACTTTTAATCTTGGGCTCTTGCCGATTTAGAAACGCGACTTAGTGTGCAATCAAATCGACATCTACTACAAAAAAAACTAACAGTGTTAATTGACAGTTAGTAGCATGAAGGACATAGGGTACATGAAGCAAAGGCAGAAGATTAAGAGCGGTTATCGCACAGCGGCACAGCGACACGGCGGGAACAAATAATAGTAGAATTTAACCAGTTCTTCTGTTCTAAAATTGTGAAATAACTCGAAATAAAATGGAATCGGGGCTTTACAGACTGTGAAAGTATTATGGGGAGAAAGAAAAATGAGTAGAAAATTCGTGTGTGAGGCGGAAAACGCCGTGACTAGCTTGCTAATTCCAAGTTTTTCAACGAAAAATCCTTCTGGAAAGTATTTTCATGAAAACCTACATGGATGTAGGCAAGTATCAGGGATGATACGCAGTAAAAGTAACGGATTTTATACCATTTTTACTCGTCATCAGAATACTTTCACAGTCTGTTTAACCCTGCTTTTCAATTGAGCTTTGCACGACTAAAGTCGCGGTTCCGGTGGTACATAGTTTTAGTTGAAATTTGTGTCATGTTAAACGGGTTGTTTGGAACAGGGAATAAGTTGTTGTAAATATATCCTACATTAGTAATTTTCTCCCAGTGGTTATTTCTTCATTAACTTCACGCGCTTCATGGTAAATAAAAAACACTTAAGGTAATATCAAATTTTTAAATAAAATACTTATGGCAGTAAGAATAGACAAATGGCTGTGGTCAGCGCGCTTTTATAAAACCCGCTCATTGGCTAAAAAGCACGTAGAAAGTGGTAAAGTAAAAATTGTTGGGCAGAAAATGAAACCTTCTCGTGCTATGAATGTTGGCGATGAGCTTGAAATCCGCAAAGGCGAGTTTACTTGGCACATAGAAGTTTTACAGTTAATTGAAAAACGGGTTTCCGCCAAACTGGCTATCCATGCTTATATAGAAACACCTGAGTCCATCAAAGCACGTGAAAGCATCATCACTGAAAGTAAAATGGTATATTCTTCTGCGCCAAGGCCTGCTAAGCATCCGGATAAAAAATCTAGGCGTGAGTTGATTAAAATAAAGAAAGGCGGATTTTGATAAAATATTTATTGTAGAGGCGCGATTTATCGCGTCTCTACGTATTGAGCATTGATAGTTAACCATTAATAATTAACAACTAACCATTAATATCAGGCGCATCAAGTGCTTTTGCTTTGGTAGCAATCAACGCTTCACGCAGTTTGCTTTCTGTTTCGGCCAGTTCTATTACGGCTTGTTTGCGCATGGCTTTGCCTTCTTCTGAGATTCTAAGTGAGTCTTCGATGGTTTCGATTAAAGTCTGGTTGGCTTGTTTGATGACTTCTATGTCAAAAATACCGCGTTCTAGTTGTTCGCGTACTGTTTTGTTGGCAATTTTCAAGTTTTCTGCGTTGCCTTTGAGTAGTTCGTTGGTTAAATCTGATGCCGCTTTGATAGTTTTTGCCGCAGCACCTGAGCGCCAAATAGTGACGGTTTGTGCCAATTGTTGTCTCCATAAAGGGATAGTATTGGCGATGGTTGAATTGATTTTATTGATTAAACCTTTGTCATTTTCTTGAACCATTCGGATACTTGGCAATGATTGCAAGGTTACTTGGCGGGTTAAACGCAAATCATGTACCCGGCGTTCTAGATCGTCTCTAGAGCCTCTTAAATCGCGCAATTCTTGGGCTTTAAGCATGTCATCGGTGTTTTCTGCTGTTTTTTGCAGGTCAGGAATGTCGGTTTCATCCACCAGTCTTAATTTTTCTTCGCCTGCACTGATATAATTTTCAAGGGTGTGAAAATAATCTAAGTTGGCGGTGTAAAGCCTATCTAAACTGGTGATGTCTTTTAACAGTACGACTTTGTGGTCTTCTAGCTTGTTGGTAATAGAGTCAATTTGTTTTCTAACGGTTTCGTATTTTTGTAAAAATTTCGCCAATGGCTTAACTCGCATGAATAATCGTGCAAAAAACCCAGGTTTATTGTTTGGGTCTAATTCATCAATGTCAAAACCACGAATGGTCGCAACCATTTCATTTAAGGCGTCTCCAGAACTGCCTAGCTCTTTGTTTTTAACACCATCTAACATTTTATCAGAAATTTCAGTCACAGATTCTTGAGCTTTTGAGCCAAAGAAGATAATCGAATTACTGTCATTCATGTTGATATCGGCAATTAATTTGTCGATGGTTTGCTTGTCTTTTGTGTCTTTAACTTTTGCATAAGGAACTAAGTTGTTTTTTACGCCTGGAACAATTTCTCCATCAATTAAATTGGTTTGATCTAAAGCCAGATCTAAAGTTGTTTCCGTCAAGCTATCTGTTTTATTTTCTGTCATAATAATATTCCTAGTTTATGCCTTGTTTTTTGAGTAGTGTATTAAGGACTTCGATATCAACATCAAGATCAAATACATCGCTGGATAATAATTTTTCGTGTTGTTCGGTAAAAACTTGTTCAATATTGTCGAGTACTTCTCTAAAATTGCCTTCAAGCTTTTGTGCGCCTTTTTCTTTGTGGGTTTCTGCATAACGCAAAACCACGCTTTCGGCTCCTTTCAAATAAGTATTAAGGAATCGTCGTGCCTTGGTGATTTTGTTTGGGTTTTGGTACAATACACCCAAAACGTCTCTTGCCACAGAAGTGATCTTGGTGAGTTTATTTGACATTTCTTTGTTGTTGATTTTTTTATTGGAGCTTTCAATACTGATGACCAAAGCTTCACTGTCCTGCAATATTTTCAAGGCCGTTTCTGAATCATTGATGCCATTGAAATTAATGTGTTTTGATTTAACAGGGTCTAGTCCGTACCATAGCCAGCAACCAATAGTCCCAGTAAGTCCAAAACCAATACCCGCAAATAACTTATAGTCGGCGATTAACCAAGCCGCAACTAAATTAGCCGATCCAACAAGCAGTGACGCCAAAAACATCATTGGGAAAGGTGTATTGTTCGAATATTTTTTAGCCAAATAGTTTTCTTTATTTTTTAATCCTTTTGACATCCAAGATGCTGATAACATTAATGTGACAAAAATAGAAGCCACCAAAATTAAATTAATGACTTGCCCTTTGATTAATTGAGAGAGAATACTCAAAAAATAGGGAAATGAATAAAAGTACAATAACCATGTAGTATAAGAGCCCCTTCTTTGAGCATGTGCTTGTCTGAATTTGACCGGCATTAGATTATTTTTATACCCAAGTAAAATACAGAAAAGGTTAACAATAGAAAGCCGCTGAGTCGTTTAATAAAATTTTGCATGTCAGTTCCTAAATTTCAAATTCTATTATCATAGATAGATCAGAGAAATCAGCACTGCCTAGTGCGATTTTACCTTTGCCCAATAATACGGTTTTGTCACGGTGTAATCGCAATGAGTTTCCATTTAACTCTAGCCAAGTACCGTTGGTGCTTTGGTCTTCAATTTTGAAGTTTCCATCTGAGAACTGTAATTCGGCATGAACTCTTGATGCCATTGGGGCCAATATTTGTATGTCGCACTCCTCTCCCCGTCCGATGATTTTATTGGGTGATTGTTCAGTCATTTTGAGCTGTCGTCCATTGATGCCCAAAACCATGGTGAAAGCTGCATCAGGTAATTTTAAGTCTAATGCGGATGAAATACGGGTAACTTGAGAGACATCTTTTTGCCAGAATATTTCAACAATTTTAACGGGCAACAACTTGCCTTTGACCTTGGTCTTACCCAAATTTCTGTGTTTGGTGTTTAAAATCAATGATGTGTGATTAAAAGTGAGTGAATTGGTAATGATTTGTCCTTTTTTTGCAAAACCTGCCATTCTGGCGGCGACATTTACCGTGTCACCATAGACATCTCCTTTTTCAGCAATGACTTTGCCATGATGAAAACCAATTCTGATACCAATTGGGTGAGTTCCTAAGACAAAATTACCCGATACAATTTCTTGCATACCAATTGATGCTTGAATAGCGTGCTGTGCTGATGGAAATGTACACATGATTTCATCGCCAATGGTTTTGATTAGAACCCCTTGGTATTTTTCCGAAACTTCTAATAAAGTATTTAATACCGATGAAATAGCGAAACGTGCTTTGTCATCGCCATATTTTTCAAATAAAGCTGTACTTTGTGCTATGTCTGCAAACAATACCGTTAAATTAGGCATTTATCTCCCTCTTGTGAACTAAATTTTTAAGACAATCAACGATAATTTCAACATTGGGTAACACCAATGCTGAAGCATCACCTAGTGGAGTATAACTATCGATTCCTGTTATTTTCTTAATCTTTGGCGGCTTATCCAGCCCTTCGATAATAGCAGAAACAACCCCTTCTCCAACCGAAGCGGACTCTCTGCCTTCATCAACAATCAAAATTGTACCAAATTTTTCGGCTAATTTACAGATGCTTTGCTTATTTAATGGCTGTAACCAACGTAAATCCATAATTGCCACTGTTTGGGTGTGTGATTTCTCAAAGTTTTTTGCCGCTTCTAGACTCATAGGCACGCCATTGGCATAAGTGATAATCAAAATATCTTTGGCCTGTTGATTATAAATTCTTGCTTGACCAATCGATATATACTCATCTTCTTTGGGATAGTCAAATGTCCATTTATTGTCACCTTCGGTGTATAAGTCTTTTTTCATATACAGAGCAATAGGCTCTATAAAGACAGAAACCCTTTTGTCGATATGTGCCAATGCCATTAAGGTTTGCATCATTTTCACAGCATCATCGCCACGCGATGGACAGGCCACAATTAAGCCGGGTATATCCCGCAAGGCAGCAAAAGAATTGTCATTGTGAAAATGACCACCAAAACCTTTTTGATAACCAAGGCCCGGAATACGCACCACCATCGGATTGGCAAATTGATTGTTGGAAAAAAACTGCAAACTGGCTGCTTCTCCCCGGATTTGATCACAAGCATTGTGGAAATACGCCAAATATTGAATTTCTGGAATAGGAATCATGCCTGTATTGGCATAACCTTGCGCCAAGCCCAAAATCGTTTGTTCATCTAATAAAGTATTAAACACGCGTTTGGGTGAGAATTTTTTATACAGATTTTTGGTTATTGTATAAACCCCGCCTTTTTGTGCCACATCTTCACCAAAGATTAAGGCGTTTTCATATTTAAGCATGATATCCATCAGCCCTTTATTAATCAACACAGCCATGTGTTTTGCCCCTTGATTCTCTGGCAATAATTTTTCATGACCAAACAGGGCAATTCTTTGTTCTTTGTTAACCGTTTTCTGTGCGTGAGTTTTGACATCGATTGGAGAATAAGGGGCTAACGATTCAAGAACTTCTTCTATGGTTTCAATGCGCTTTTGTTTGTCTGCTTTGTAGGCAGAACTCATACATCTATCCTTCATGCGTTGGTACAAATCTAAAATATCATCGGCGCTCATTAAGCCTGAATCAACGGCTATTTTGGCTGATGTTAACAAAGGGTCTTTGCCCTCTTCTGCTTCTAGTTCATTAATGTCTCTGTAGTCTACTTCAAAATCTGTGCCAGCATGCCCCATTAAACGGGTGGTTTGTAGATGCAAAAACACGGGTTTTCTTTCAAATCTACAAAAATCAACGGCCCGTTTTACTTGTCGATAACCATTTGCCAAATCTAATCCATCGGCTTTGAAATACTGTAAACCCGGACGATGTTTGTAATTTCTTTCGATCCAACCTTGTGGAGTTTTAACTGAAATACCAATGCCATTGTCTTCACATACAAACAACAGTGGCACATCTAAACCTTGATAACTGGCCCAAGCTGCTGCATTAAATGCCCCTTGTGCAGTAGAGTGATTGCTGCTGGCATCACCAAAATTACACAGCACAATTGAATCATCTGGAATCGACAGTCCTGAACTTGACCGTTTTCCCAGCTCTATTCCCAGTGCAGTACCTACTGCTTTTGGAAGATGGCTGGCAATAGTACTGGTTTGAGGCAATACCCATAATTCTTTTGATCCCCAAACTTTGTGCCGCCCACCTGATGCGGGATCTGATTGACTGGCAGCAAAAGACAAGCAGGTATCATAGATGGGATCAATACTGGGTATATGTCTTGAGCGTTCCATCATAAAACCACCACTGCGGTAGTGCAAAAAAGCAGGATCGGTATGGCGGGTTAATCGACCAAGCATCACATTGACTTCATGGCCTGAGGAGCCAATGGTGTAAAATACTTTGTTTTCT
>CAZLZZ010000181.1:0-6383 GCA_964564165.1 uncultured Alcanivoracaceae bacterium
TAAATAAATTAGATTTTGATCTCTCTCTTGTCTGATTTTGTTTACAGTTTTTTTTTGCTAAGATTTCTTGCCTCTAATTCAGTATTTTAAATAAAACAATTGACCCTGTAGCACACTTTAGGGTTTAAAATAGGCTTTTCAAATTGAGATAGCAATGAAAATAGGCGAACTTTCCTCATCTGTTGGATTAGATATTCAAACATTAAGGTACTACGAAACAAAAGGCTTGTTGAATAAACCAAAGCGTTTGGTCAACGGTTATCGTGACTATTCCGAAAATGCCATTACACGATTGCAGTTTATCAAACAAGCCAAGTTGGTGGGTTTTACCCTCAGAGAAATCAAAGAGCTATTGGCGATTCAGGTCACTAAAGATGCGCATACTTGCCAAGAAGTCAAAGCATTCACTCAAATCAAGTTGCAAGAAATTGAGAATAAAATCAATGACCTTTTGCACATTAAAAGTGCTTTAAAGAAAATACATACTTCTTGTTGTGGCGGTAACGAAACCGCTGTCCATTGTTCCATTTTATCTGCACTGGAGAGTTAATTATGATAATTTTTTTTAATAATTTGTATTCCTTGGCATTAGATGCCTCTTTTTGGTTGGTCATTGGCTTGTTCATTGGTGGGCTATTTAAAACCTTAATTCCCACAGAGTTTTTACAAAAACATTTGAGCCAAGAAGGCTTTTCATCAATTGTTAAAGCGGCTATTTTAGGTGCGCCTTTGCCCTTGTGTTCATGTGGGGTTATTCCTGCAGCCATGGGTTTGCGAGAAGCAGGTGCTTCTAAACCTGCAACTACCTCCTTTTTGGTTTCAACTCCCGAAACAGGTGTGGATTCTGTGTTTATCACCTATGCCATGATGGGTCCATTTATGGCTGTTTCTCGACCCATTATCGCCATAGTTTCGGCTATCACAGCGGGTACTTTGGTTAGTTTCTTTGACAATCAAATCGATGATGTGGTTGAAAAAAAAGTAGAAACCAGTTGTTGTGCTTCAAAAGTCAAAAAAGAAAAGCCCAAACCCGCCGCATGTTGTTCTACAGACAACCAAACCAATACAAGTGAAGTTCTTGTTCAGCAAGAAAGTCTACAGCAGGACACTAAAGAAGAAATATCCTGCTGTTCAAAAGAGCAAGAAACTGTTGAACAGTCCATTACCACAAAAGTAATCAGTGGGATTAAGTATGCTTTTACTGACTTGTTCTACAATATAGTCTTCTGGTTGATTATTGGCATTACTTTTGCCGCTGTAGTAGAAACTTTTGTGCCCAGTGATATGTTAATAAAATATGGTGCGGGCTGGACAGGCATGTTGGTGATGTTGGTGGTCGGAATCCCTATGTATGTGTGTGCCACAGCCTCAACACCATTAGCAGCAGGTTTTTTATTGGCAGGTATCTCTCCGGGAGCCGTAATTGTTTTTCTCATGGCGGGCCCTGCCACCAATATGGCAACATTAGGTATTATTCAACAACAAATGGGTAAAAGAACCATGGTTCTATACCTAACAGCAATCATGGTCGTGGCATTGATTAGTGGTTACATCGTTGATGCCCTAGTGGCATTGTGGGATATTGATATCTTTGAACATCTCAGTGTCAACCACGGTCATATTCCTGAGTTGTTACAGATTACTTCTTTGCTTTTGTTGTTTGTTTTGAGTATAAGGCATCTTATAAAGCCTAGGAATAAAGAAAGAGCCGTTTGAAGCGGCTCTTTCAATTTAACTAAATCTCATTCAGTTCTTTATTAATCAGGTGGAGGTGTTCCACCAAATGGTAGTTCTTGATTGACTGAAACTGAAATATGTAATGGTGGTGATAACCCATTAATTTCAGTTAGTATAATATTTCCAAACGACATGCCAGTTGGGTTTGTTGGTACTCCAGTTGCCGTAATTGTAATCATTTGTAAAGTATTTGGAGTTGTCCCAACATCCTCAAAACCATTGTTAAAAATCACTCCTAAACCAAAGGCATCAATGGTGAATGTTGTAGGTAACACAGCTAAAGTAAAGGTTCCGTCAGTTTCAGTAGTCACTGTCCATTCACTGCCTGAAGGTAACTTGTTAGTTAATGTTCTAGTCCACTGGCAGGAAACGCCACAAGTTGAATCTCTAACACTGGGAAGGTTTAAAGTTTTTGGGTCACCGCCAGTGGCTGGGTTTGCTGCTAAATAATTGGCGAAAGTTTCATCCATCACAAGTCCAGCTTGGGCTGCAAAGGCAAGGTCAGCACGTCCGTTGCCTACATCGTCTATGTCAACTGGCGTAGTATTGTCTTCTTTTCTGCCTGTTTCATCGGCTGTCATTTGAATGGCTGAGTTTATTTCGGAAACTGTCCAAGTGGGTTGAGCAGCTTTCATTAGGGCTCCTACTCCCGCTAAATGAGGGCCAGACATAGATGTGCCGCTAATTGCACCAATTTCGCCGAACCCAGTAGGTGTCGCCCCATCAGTACTGACAGGAGCAAAAATAGTTACGCCTGGCGCTGTTATATTGGGTTTAGTGACATCAAAAGTCAAATTAGGTCCTCTTAAGCTAAAACCTGCTAAGATATCTCCAGCGGTAGCTGCTCCAACACCTGAGTTAACAATTTGTCCTATATGACCAGAGCCAGTAGAAAGCCAAGTTCTTACTTGGTCGGCTTTAGCTGCATCCATATGTATAGCCGGTAAAACATGAAAATCTGCCACTTCAGAGGTAGCACCACCTCCAATATTACCCAAGATAAGCCCTCCTGCGCCACCCGCTAAAATATTTGCTCCTTTTTCAACACGAGCTATGGCACCTCTATCACAAACGACAATTTCTCCATTCGTCCATGTCCCGGGTGGGAATGGATTTAAACATTGTTCAGGGTCAGCATCCCCATTTGCAAAATTACCTGCGTATACAATTGTTTCTGGGCCATAATTACCAGTGTTTGATTGGCCGGCAAGCTCAGGGGGAGGGCTGACACCTCCAGTCATATTGGTTAATTCTCTATTGCCATTGCGGTCATGTGTGCTTGCCGCAACTGACATTAGCCATGGACCTTTGTGACTAACATCGGCTATAGGGTTGCTATTGCCGGCTCTAGTGTTTCCAGCACTTGCCGCAACAAATATTCCCGCATTGACGGCATCAAGAAATTGTCTGTCATTATCGTTCCATGGGAAATTGCCTCCTGATATAGAAAAATTTATGACATCAACCCCATCTTGGATGGCTCTGTCAATTCCTGCTGATGATGCACTACATGTATTCGCTTCACAGATATCATAGGCAATAATATTTGCGTGTGGAGCAACGCCTGATATTTGTGGAAATGCAATGTTGGAAGCTGTGGCGGGTTGAAAAAATGGACCGCTAAAAAAATTCCCGCCAGCAGTGCCTGCGGTGTGGCTGCCATGGCCGTTGTTATCTTCAGGTGCGTCTGTATCAGTTGCAAGTGTAAATGCCCAGGCGCCAATCAATTTATTGTTGCAAACCACTTCAGCATTAGGTGGAGCAATTCCGTCATTATTTCCGCCAACACAATGTCCTACAAAATTACCATTTCCTAATGGATTGACATGAACATAACCATCATCGGGTCCAATTGCAGCAAAGGATGGGTGGTCTGTATTTATCCCAGTGTCAAGAACACCAATAGTAATTCCTTCACCTTGATTTGGAATCCCTGTAATAGGCACGGCTGAGCCATCCCATATTTGATTTGCATTTATCCATTTAGGTCCTCTTTCAGTGTTTATATGATAAATAGGTTCTTTTATAACGCTAGATATATTGGGTAAATTTTTAATGACCTCAGCTTGTTCTTCAGATATATGAAGCATCATTCCATGGTACATGGCTTTATAATGATAAACCATTCTATAATCAGAGCCAATTGCACTTTTAATCTCAGTCTCTCTAGCATTTTTCACGGTATTTAAATATGAACTATATGCCTGCACTTCAGCAGAACGTGCTTCAAATTTTTTAGTCTTATTGACTTGCGGGCTAGTTGATTCAATATTGTTGATTCCTCCAGAGTAATACAATAAACCTTGGTCATAAAATTTAACAACATAGTTAAATTTTTCCGCAGCAAAAGTAATTTGGCTGAACAGAATCATTATTGATACTAATAACGTTATAAAATAATTTTTTCTCATAATAACTTCTCTCCCATAATAGAATATTTTAGATTAAAGAAAACAAAACTATATAATGCTCTCAATTCAAACAACTCCTAATCTTATCATGTTTTTTGATGTGAGCATGTGTAAACAACCCTATAAAGGTGAACTTGGTACGATTCGTATACTAGAAATACTAGAAATGTTATAAAATTTATGTTTAATTAACGTCACCAGTAAAGTCATAAGTGGTCAGTGCCTTTTTTAGTGGTTTATGGGATAATTCTTTTTTTAACAGAAACTATGAGAGCCATAAGCTGTGGTGTAAGTTCTATCTGCTAACAATTTTTTATCAATAGAAAAATTTAATTCATTCTCCCCCATGTAGTTGATTGAATTTTTAATCGCTTCGTGTTTTTCATAAGGACTGGCTTGTATTACTTGACTAATTAGATGCTCTTCAGTAATCCTTTTTTTGACTCTTTATCAGTATTGCCATCTCCTAAAGAAGAGCTTTTTAATACACGATCCTGAACTACATTAAACAGCTCATATTCATTGAGATTAATGGTTTGTTGTTTTTTTGCGTTATTGAATTTGTTTTTCAAGTTTCACAACACAAATCAAGCCTTCACCATTAGCATGCTCTGTCCGAATTTACAATGTGGGTTTTTGCAGGAAGTGTTGAATAAATAATTTTTTAATACAAATTCAATTCTTACTTATTTTTACAATCAAGACATAATATGTGGCTTTTCCATTAAGTATCATGTATTTTATTTGATGTTATCATCAACTAGAAAACTGAACTATGAAGAAATATCTATTAATATTACATGGCTATGTACTTAACTCCTGTTTCACGTTGCAACCTATTGATTTAGAATGTAATATATGGCATATTACATAAATCATTGATAAACCACTAGATTTGACTGGTATATATAGCTCTTTTGGTATCATTATTTCGTGGAACAGGAGCTAAGTACATAGTCATGTAATATTAATACTCCTTTCTTTTTCTGTTATTTCTTTAGAACAGAATAAAGATATTCAAGCAATAGACAACCTCTTTAAAAAATGGGATAAATCTGATGTTCCTGGTGTGCCTTAGGTATTATTAAGGATGGAAAACTGTGGTATTCTAAAGGTTATGGAATAGCGGACTTGGAGCATGACATAGACATAACTCCATCCTCTGTCTTTTTATTGGTTCTGATTCAAAACAGTTTGTGACTTTTAGCATTCTGCTCCTTGAAGAACAAGGAAAATTAAACTTAGATGATAGCATTCAAAAATACTTACTTGATTTTCCAGATTACGGTAGCCCACAAACTATACGCCATTTCATCCACCATACCAGTGGCGTTAGAGACTATTTAACTTTGATGTATTTAAAAGGCAGAAATTATCTAGGTAATTTTAATGTAGATGAGGTTTATGATCTTATAAAAAGGCAGAAGGAGCTAAATTTCCCACCCGGAGAAAAACACTTGTATAGCAATTCATGCTATTTTATGCTGGCAATGATTGTTGAAAAAGCAGCGGGTGAATCCTTGAAGGTATATGCAAACAAAAACATTTTCCAACCTTTAGGCATGAAAAGTACCCTTTTTTATGATGACAATACTGGCCTGATTAAAAATCGTGTTTTTAGTTATCGTAAGAAAAAAAATGAAGCTGGGTTTGATAATTTAATTAGTAGATTTGACCTTGTTGGTTCTGGTGGGGTTTATTCAAATATAGAAGATTTGTTCTTATGGGATCAGAATTTCTATAACAATAAACTCGGAAAAGGAGGTCAGGATATTATTGAAAAAATGCATGAAGAAGGTCTTTTAAATAATGGAAAAAGCAGTGGTTATGCTTTTGCATTGAATAATGGAACTTATAAAGGGTTAAAAACCGTTAGTCATGGAGGGTCTCTTGCGGGATATAGAACACAATTAATGCGGTTTCCAGAAGAGAAATTTTCGGTAATTATATTGGCTAACCGAGGAGACGCAAATCCAACGCGTAAGGCCTATCAAGTGGCAGACATTTTGCTTAAAGATGGTAGTTGAAACAGATGAGCCAACCACTGCAAAACCATTAGAAGAGTTTAGCCTGAAACAATTAGCTGGAAACTACGAAAAAAGAGCTGGAGTTGGTTTGGAAATAACTATCAAAGATAGCTCTCTTAATGTTTTACAAAGCTGGAATAAATCAACATACAAGAGCCAAATGCAAAACTAAAAATATAAGCAGAATTAATTGCCAAAATAGCAAATT
>CAZLZZ010000182.1:0-6362 GCA_964564165.1 uncultured Alcanivoracaceae bacterium
AAACAAGACATTTATCTTATTTGCCAAACAGAATTAACCGACATGTATGCCAAATTTGGGTTTGAATACATACAGGCTTCTGATTCTGAACATGGTGGTCTAGCATGGCATGAAATGAAGATTGTTTTGGGCTGCTCTAACACCCTTGAGAAAACAGTTCAAACAAACGTTTGATTTATTTTGAAATTTGTCTATAATAGCCTGCAACGTTAATAAAAACAATAAACAAGCGTCAAGAGTGACTAAACAGGGCACCTCGATAATCTGCCCAGGGTCAATTCAATAAAAAATAATTGGGAGTTATAAATGAACAAATTTCGTTTGGCGGTTTTTATCGCTTTAATATATGTGGGGCAGGTTTCCGCAGTGACTGGTTTGGCACTGGTTCATGGAACAGGCAATCAAACAAATGCTGCTAGTGATTACTGGCAATGGGGCATGGTGAATTCAATTAGGCAAGGACTATCCAACCAAAACAATTATGTGGTGATTAATTGTAATTTTGAAAAATACATGTGGGATTCTGCAGCAGCAGGGTGTTTAGCCGATCAATTGACCACTTTTATCAACTCAAAAGGCATTACCGACTTAGTTATCAACACCCACTCAAATGGTGGCAATGTTATCCGTTGGATCATGTCCAACCCTACATGGGATTCACGTTACCCCAATATCATCAGTAAAATTCGATGGGTTAATGCATTGGCACCCTCTTCAAAAGGCACCCCATTGGCCGATGCCGTTATGCAAGGCAGTATATTTGAATCAGCTTTAGGTTGGTTACTGGGTTATAAAAGCGACGCAGTAAGAATGCAACAAACATCTTGGATGAATTATTACAATGGTACGTGGTTATTGGGCACAGCAGGACGTCCTTCTCTACCTAAGGGGTTTTGGAATGTGGTAGGAACCGATGTAGAAACTGCTTTTTGGGATGGCGACAGTTACTGTGGTGGTTATGCGTTAAACGTCGGGCTTGAAATAACCCAAGCCTGGCTGTCAAGTTGCTCTGATGGGTTTCTTGAGTGCACATCACAAGAAGGTGCGGGAAGCACATGGTTCAGAGATACCGCTCGTATGAACGGTTCAGAACCACTTAGCCACAACCAATCACGCCGTCAGTGTTTTGGTTTAGATGTTATTTTACGTAACGATATATAATGGAGAACAGCATGAAAATAAATAAAATATTAACGATACTTCTGGCTTGTTCAATTGCTGGTTCTGCGTATGCTGCTCCTAAAGCACAATGGGCAACAACACTATCGAACAGTAAATCAACAATAATTAGCCAAGCACTTAAATCACCTCAGGTAAACACCAATCACGAAATGGTAAGTTTTAGCTATAAATTAGAAGCGGATACCGTTCTAGATTTTAACAACAAACCCTTTATTGGTAACTCGCGCCAATACTGGATAGATTCAACAGGCAATAAATTACTGAAAGGCATAAAATTGCCAGTGACTGGCGGCGATACCATTATCCGCATCAGCCCATTGAGCAACAAAAAGTCGGTTCAATTAACTGCCAGCATGATTCATATCCAAAACAATGGCAAAGACGCCAATATCAAAGTGTTTGCTGACAGCCAAGATTTAAAAGCAACCGGCGCATCATTTTCAGACAACTCAATTGCTCTAAAAGTACAATCTCAACCGGGATCATTGAATTTAAAACTGGACAACTTCGATGGCGACATGCCTTTTGTTATCCATGTTTTTGAGCCCAAGAGTGCTTATGTTTTATCGTTGTCAACTACTCAAGAAACCTTCAACGCCAACCAAGAAATCACCATAAACACCAACATGTTGGCAGCTAAGAAGTCTATTCAGTCCAACTTACAAGGTTATATTAACCGCCCTGACGGTTCTGTTTTGGGGGAGTTAAAATTCAATCAAAACAAAAACGGCAGCTACTCAGCCAAGCTTCCAGCCATTGGCGCACAAGGTCTAGCTCAAGGCTTATGGGAGGTTCATGTGTTTGCAAAAAGCAACGACAAGGGCATAGAAATTATGCGTGATGTGCAAACCAGTTTTGCCGTAAACCTCAACACTGCAGAGTTCAATAACAACCTAAAAGTGTCAACCAATAGCATCGAAGTGGGCGTGAATGTTGGGCTTGAGGGCCGTTATGAAGTACGAGGAGTGCTCATGGGAACCAACAAAGAAGGCGTTTTGCAACCGATTGCCATGACCATGACTGCTGATTGGTTAACCCCTGGCCAACAAGCTATTAACTTAAAGCTAGATTCAAAAATAATCGCTGAATCAGGTTTGTCAGCACCGTTTTTATTGAAGAATGTACAGTTGACGAATCAAACCTATTTAGCTCCTGTACAAACCATCAAATCAGGAATCCGCATTTCAGGTTTAGAGTTTGAAAATGAACTAGATTTAAGGTGATGTTTTTTAAATAATCATTTCAAAATGGCGAGTCTTTGGATTCGCCATTTTTTATTGGTTATTTAAAAACTTTACATTGATACTGTTTAAACTTATTATCAACGGTCATTATTTTAAATTTACGATTCAATGCTTGGGAGATAAGCATCCGATCAAAAGGGTCTTTGTGGTGAAAAGGTAAGTTTTTTAAAGCCATAGCATCCTCAGCAGAAAAATCCAACAACTCGAAACCAGATTCCTTTGCCACATTAATTGGGTCGAAATCAATCATTAATTTTCTAATTGAAGACTTAATCATCAATTCAGTAATACTAATTGAGCTGACATAGATGGTATTGCTGAGTGTTTGTAAAGCATCGATGTATTTCTTTGAAAGTTTTGAATCACCAGCAATTGCCCACAAGAAGATATGCGTATCAATAATGATTTTCATTCTTCTTCACCATAAAACATCGCATTTATTTCTTCATCTTCATCTAAGAAATCATCGGGAACATCAATTTTGCCTTTCAACAAACCGAGCTGTCTCTTGCCCAATGGTTGATGAATCACCAAGTCAACAATAGGCAAATTGTTCTTGGCAATCACAACTGTTTCCCCATGGTAGACCATGTCGATTAATTGTGACAGCTTGGCTTTGGCTTCAGAAACATTGATAATCATAATTGTTTTAGCTTTAAATTATGGTCTATTTTATCAAAGTTGGTCAAGTTGGTCAACAAATAAAAGCTATCAAGCTTGATGGCTCTTTTCTAAAGCCCAAAAGGTTATTTTCATGAAACATGAGCTAAAGACTTGAAACTTTATGCTGTTCACACTGCCATCTAGTCTGACTAGTCTATTAAATTAAATTATGAATAACACTTGGCAATTACAAGAAGCAAAAAGCAAGTTCAGCAAGCTTGTTGATGCAGCAATTCAAAACCAACCACAAATCGTGACCAAACATGGCAACGAGGCAGTGGTTGTCTTGTCTATTGAACAATACAACAAAATGGTAGAACCCAAGATAGATTTACTCACTTTTCTCAACAGCTCACCATTAAAAGGACTTGAGCTAGAAATTGACAGACAAAAAGATGCACCGCGAGATGTTGAATTGTGAAATATCTATTAGACACCTGCGTTCTCTCAGAATTAATTAAACCCAAGCCCAATAAAAAAGTTATAAAATGGATTGCACAGCAAAGGGAAACAAACCTCTATGTTAGCGTCCTCACTTTTGGAGAACTTCACAAAATCATTGAAAAAGCCGACAACATTGTAACAAAGCAACACTTACAACTTTGGGTTAAAAATGATTTATACACCCGCTTTCAAAGCAGAATTATTCCTATTGATTTAAAAGTAGCCAATAAATGGGGAGAAGTTCAAGCGCAAACCGAAAAAACAGGGAAACCCTTGCCTAGCATTGATGGCCTAATTGCCGTTTCGGGTTTGGTTAATGATTGCATTGTGGTAACAAGAAACACATCAGATATGGAAAATAGTACGGCGGTGTTGTTTAATCCTTGGCTTTAAAAAGGGAGCTTTTTGCACAGCTCGCAATATCAAATTTAATAAAACTAATCAAGCCTATCTGCCCAATAATTGGGTTTGCGGTGTAAGTTCATAACAGCTATGATATAGACTTGTTTACTGTTGGCTTTATAAAGAATGCCGTATGGAAACCTGTTAACCAAGGCTCTTCTAATATTGTCGCCCAGAATTGTCCACGCATCAGGGTAGGTTTTTATTCTGTTAAGTGTATGTTGAACTTCGGTAATAAAATCAAGCCCTAATGACGCACTAATTCCACGATAATAGGTTGTTGATTCTTTAAACTCAAATTTCGCATCCTTATGAAACACTAGATTCATTTCTGAAAGGTATCAAATATTTCTTTAAAAACTTCTTTTTCACTAAAGGTTTCAACTGTTCCTTCTTGCATTTGAGTTAATCTTTTTTTAGCAACTGCTAACCACGCTTTATCAATGTCTGAATGAGGCTGATTTAAACTTGCCAACAATGACTCTACAACTTGTGTACGTTGTTCAACAGGCAAAGAAATAGCTTCGTTTATTAATGTTTGTGTATTCATGGATAGTATAATATGCCTAATATCTTTTAATATCAACGAAAATCATATTAATACTATTGTGAGGAAACTATTTTATATAAACTATAAAATATGAAAATCATAATTCTATTAATCTTGTTTTTGGCGTTTCCAAACTCAATGGCAGCTTTGGGCCCATTAAATCACTTAATACCTGCTGATGATTTTGGACAACTCTATACAGCCACAAAACATATAACTGCAGCTGACTTAAATATTGATCGTGAAGACGAGGGATATTTCCTTCAATTTATTAGATATCCATCATTCGATTTAATTTCTTCTACGGTAATCATTAAAAATTATGAGACTGATGAATATCGCGTAGCATATTCTAAAAAAGGCGACAACTTCCTTGAAATCTACCGGATGGAACAACATACCAACTTTATATCGACTCTACAAATTATGGCTCAATGTTTGGTGAAATATGGTCGCCAGACACAAGTACTGATACATATTATTTAGTAAAGGTGTCAGAAGCATTAAACCAGTACGCTCTTGGTGAAATTTCCGAATCAGAATTAAATGAGGCTCTTAATAACAACCTAAAACTATTAAATATTTCTAAAAAGAAAACCAGCCCATTAGAGTATTTATCTTCTAAATTTAAATCCAAAGAACCTTATCTTCATTGTAATACTGAAGAATTTGTCCCACTTGTTGCACACCTTTCAATTGGCATTCAAGAGCTTGCAATGGATAAAGACATATCTGAGCATAATGTTAGTGCAATTTTATGATTTGGCGTTTTGAAGCCTGTGAACTATTAAATCAAAATGCAGAGCTTTATTCAGAAACGGTTGATGCCATAGAAAAAGAATGTTCAAAATTAATTCAACTAAAAGGAACTAATGAAAATGAGTATATTGGGGATTCTCGTAAACACTTAACATAGCACAAAAACCCAAGTCACATTGTTATAGGTTGGGCTAAAAACCAACAAACACATATAGTAATAGCGTCTGATGGTGTTGAGGCCATAAGAGTTGAATACCCGGGATTTGGACGTGATGGTGAAACCAATGTAGAATGTGTTAAGAACCCAGTAAAAATACTTTACTTTTAAATATAACAACAAGACAAGAAATAATTAAGATGTTACCTTGAACTTCACACCCTTCATAGTAAAAACATTACTTTAAACTCTCTAAACTCCACCTCGGATAAGCCTTAATTTTATTGTTGTGGCTTTGTTCTTTCATCAGGCGTAAAGCACCAGCAAAAGCAATCATCGCCCCATTGTCAGTACAGTACTTAAAAGCAGGGCAGTGAAATTTAATTTGCAACGTGCTTTCAAGCTGTTTGAGGCGATTTCTCAATTCGGTATTGGCACTTACGCCACCAGCAATCACCAGTGTTTTGTATTGGGTTTGTTTAATCGCGCGTGCACATTTTTTTACCAAAGTATCGACAATGGCTTCTTGAAAGCTGGCGGCTATGTCTTTGATCAGTTGCTCCTTATCGGTTGCCTCGTGGTAATCTTCTTTCTCTATTTCTTTCATCCATGTAACGCGAACAGCTGTTTTTAACCCAGAAAAACTCAAATCCAAGCCGGGACGATTCATCATTGGTCGTGGGAATTTAAACCGGGTTTTATCCCCTTGAGTGGCAAGGTCTGACAAAATTTTGCCACCGGGATAACCCAAACCCAGTAACTTGGCCGTCTTGTCAAAGGCCTCACCCGCAGCATCGTCCAAAGTATCTCCCAAAATCTTATAGTCGCCCAAGCCTTTAACATCAACCAACATACTGTGGCCACCTGATACCAATAAGCAAACGAAAGGAAAGTCGGGCTTGTTCTCTTCATCCAACAAAGGTGCTAGCAAATGCCCTTCCATGTGATGTACTTCAATTGA
>CAZLZZ010000183.1:0-6280 GCA_964564165.1 uncultured Alcanivoracaceae bacterium
ATTTCTATGGATAGTATGTTTAATTGTGACACATCAGCAAATCCCTATACCAGTAATTGTTACACTTCATCAGTCTCGCGTATGGATAGTATGTTTAATGGTGCCACATCAGCAAATCCCGATATCAGTAACTGGGACACTTCATCAGTCGAGCGTATGGACGGTATGTTTTTTGGTGCTACCTCAGCAAACCCCGATACCAGCAACTGGGAGACTTCATCTGTTACGAATATGAGCTTTATGTTTCGTGATGCTACTTCTGCCAACCCCGATGTTAGTATCTGGGATACTTCATCTGTTACTGATATGGAAAGTATGTTTGAAGGGGCTACCTCAGCTAGTCCAGTTATTAGCAACTGGGATGTCTCATCGGTAACTGATATGACAGATATGTTTTTGGGAATTGCCTTGCCAACGGCTGAGTACGATGCTGCTTTAATCAATTTCAGTACACAAGACCTAAAAAGCAATGTGTTTTTTGGTGCGGGTAACAGTCAGTTTTGTAGTACAGCTGCCGCTGCGGCTAGAGCCAGTATGATTTCTTTTAATAACTGGATCATAACCGATGGAGGACTTTGTGATTCTGTTTTCACTAATGGCTTTGAACCTTCTGTTGTAACCTTCAAATCCTCTCAAGCAAAATTCACATTGGATTTTTCACTTATTGCACCCATGCAAGAAAGCGAACCACCTAAACTTATTGCCGAAGGACTAAACGTGGAAAAACAAACAAATATAAAGATTCACATGCGTAGATTGGGTGAAAACTTGCAATATATCCAAAGCTATTTAGATGAAACCAATAGCCAAGAACAAATCTGGATACGCGGTTTATGGAAAAATGTAGATAACAGCAAAACTGAAATAAACTTGTGGTAAGTGATATTTCATTAATATTTCATACAATCGGCACATAAGCGGTGAAGAGCTTATTCTGTGCCGATTGTATGAAATATACGGTCTAGAACTTACAACTGTTTCTATTGAATAATTTGATGGTTGAACGGATTTCTATCTTCAATATTCACCGTGCCATCTTGGTCAAAATCTCCCATTGGATCTTTGCTTTTTAGGGTCTCCTGCATCCAGCCTTGAATAAACAACAAAGATTCAATTGTATGGTCATAAGGGTTGTAGATAATTGATTCTCCATAAAATAGGATTAATCCAAATTCGTCATAATTGAATTTTGTTGTGTCGGGTTGTGTTTTGTTAATTTCATTGAGAAACTTCAATACCGGAATATTTTCAAAATCATTGGAAAAAACCGAATCAATATAGGAAATACTAAAAGGCACAACTGAGGATGTATCATCTCCACTGTTTGTTGTCCCTCCATTATCTTGTAAACTGATGCCTAAACTGGCGACACCATCGTTGCGCGTCAAGTCAATATCCAGCATGCCATTATTTGCTATGGTGATATTATTTAAAATATTATCAAAGTCCGAAAAGACGATGATATTAAATCGCAAAATACCTTGCATATTTTCATCTGGTGGTCCGAAACTGATGTTGTTGGCAAAATTGTTAATTTGTATTTGATTGGATGCGGGAGTTACCAAGGGAATGGTATCAATGTCGCCGATAATATCGAAGCTTGGGGAATCGTTAACAGGGTTGACTGTGACGGTTAAACTGGAAGATACCGCATGAAAGCCATCGGTAACCTGAAAACTAAAAGAGGCTTGACCTGATGCATCTGTCGAAGGTATCAATACAAAAGTGCCATCGGCATTGATGGTAATTAATCCACCTATGCCGCCTAGAGTAAAAGTTCCTGGATTAACCACCGTCAGAGGATCTGACTCAGAGTCTGAGTCATTTACCAACACACCATCTTGATTGGCATTGCTGCCATTGGCATCATTGGCAGTTAGCAGTGAGTCTTCGTTGATGGTATAAATGTCGTTTACAATGACTGGTTGCGAGTTGCAGATAATGATAATGCTGCTGTCATTGGCGCCAGCCAAAACCCCGGTTCCATTATTGTTGCCACTATTTCCACCCGCAATAAGGCATGTTTGGTTTGGGTTATTAGGCTGTGATGAGACAATGATACTGTAGTTGGAAGTATCATCCAATCCGGTTGCAAAGGTAAAAACTCCATTGTCGGTTAGGATAAGATCATCGCCCGTATTGTTTTGTAATGTCACTGTTGCACCTGATGCAAGGCCAGCCAACACACCTCCGATTGTGTATGTTGTTGTGGTGCATACAACCGTTACATCAGAAATATTTGCACCTGCTAATATTCCATTTTGGTTGGCAACGGTGCAGGATTGGTTGGGATCTGTTGGTTGAGTTAATACGCTAATATTGTAGGCAGACTCATCATCCAAAGCCATTGAGAAAACAAAGCTACCATCGGCTGAAATATTCAAATCATTGGTTGAATTATTTTGTAGGACTAAACTGTTTCCCGAAGCCAGTCCAGAAACATTGCCTGCTATGGTGTATTGTATTGTAGTGCAGACCACGTTAATGTTATCGGCATTCATACCAATAAGCGAGCTACTGCCGTTACTGATGGCGCAATTTTGATTGGGCGATGTCGGTTGGGATAATACAGTGACATCATAAGTAGATTCATCAAGTAATGTTGTAGAAAACGTAAACTGAGAATTGGAATCAGCAGTTAAATCATCACCAGAGTTATTCTGTAACACCAGCTGATTGTTATTTGCCAAACCTGAGACATTCACACTGATTGAATAACTTATGGTTATACAATTAATCGACACATTGCTAATGTCAGAACCTGCAATAGTGCCGCTGCCATTGCTGATTGTACAATTTTGGTTGGGCGTGCTTGGTTGAGTGAGTACTGATACACTATAGGTTGCTCCGTTAATAAAACCAGTATTAAATTTAAAGCTGCCATTATCATTAACAATCAAATCATCACTTGTATTATTTTGTAAAACAACCTGATTACCAGTTGCCAAACCTGTGATACTGCCCGCAACTGAGAAAGCAGTGACGTCAAAAATATAAGCAGCGCCAGAATTTGCGCCATACTCGTTGTTGGTTGTTGCACCACCTATGGCTTTATCTCCAGATAAACTTACCGCCACTCCAAAATTATTTAATGCTCCATCTGAAGGTATTAACTTATTGCTTTGAGTCCAAATTGTACCATCAAAATCAAACAGATAGGCGGAACCTCTGTCATTAAAAGGGTTGTTGCCTATCAACAACTGATCATTTGACAAACTAACAGAGGTGCCAAATCGATAGTTATTGGGCGCTTCTGATGCCTGCAATTTATGTGATTGTATCCAATTACTGCCATCAAAATCAAAAATATAGACCGAACCAGATGAACCTCCATTGTCATCATCTCCCGGAGAACCAATTAGGGCACGGTTACCAACCAAACTGACCGAGGTACCAAAACTATCAGAACTGGCAGCATCATTGGCGATTAATTTACTGGATTGAGCCCAATTAGTCCCATTAAATTCGAATACATATACTGACCCAAAATTTGTGAGTGATCCAAAATCATCTCTGTAAGCACCAATCAAGGCAGTATCACCTGATAAACTAACCGAGTGTCCAAAATTATCTCTTTCTCGTCTATCTGACGCTGTCAATTTTGTTGTTTGCGACCAATTTGTTCCATCGTAGTCAAATACATAAGCAGCTCCTGAGTCACGATTGCTGGAGTTAATGTCATCACCTTCTGCCCCTATAATGACTCGGTTTTCTTGTAATTCTATACTTAAACCAAATAAATCACTAGATGCGCCATCTAAAGCCAATAACTTTGCTGTTTCGATCCAATTACTTCCATCGTATTCAAAAACATAGGCAGCTCCAGATGATGCACTGCTGTTATTTCTAGCACTCACAGCACCAATTATTGCTCGGTTGTTTAAAATGCTAACAGCTCTGCCAAATTGATGTCCGCCAGAAGTATCTGCAGCAAATTGTTTTGAATCTAAAGACCAAGTATTGCCATTCAGATTATAAAAATAAACTGAGCCAGAACCATTGCCTAAATCACCATCAAAAGGAGCACCAACAATCGCCATATTGTTATCTATACTGACAGAAAAACCAAATTGATCTTCAGCAGAGCTGATTGGAGCCAATATTTTTGTGCTTTGTATCCAGTTTATTCCATCAAAGTCAAAAACATATGCCGAACCTGAATCAGCGCCGTTGTCATCATCTTTAAAGGCACCGACCAAAAGCCTGTCACCAAAAAGACTGACAGATATTGCCAGTTCATCTCTACTGGCGGCATCTGTTGCCTGTATCTTTGCAGTTTCAGACCAATTGCTGCCATCAAAATCAAACACATAAGCAGAACCTGCATCTGAACCACCTATTGACAAATTATCTTTGGGCGAACCAATTAAAATTCGATTTGAAGACAACACAACTGAAGTTCCGAAAGAATCGCCACTGGTCTCATCAGAAGCAGTGAGTTTTGTCGTTTGACCCCAAGATGTTCCATCGAAATCATACACGTAAGCTGAACCAGAACTAGAAGTCAGGCCCGTAACATCGTCTCCAAATGCCCCGATTACTGCGCGATTGTCTAACAAGCTTACGGAATAACCAAAATAATCTCTACTGGCAGCATCATTGGCTAATAGTTTAGAGGTTTCTGCCCAGTTACTGCCATCAAAATCGAAAATATAAGCTGACCCAGAATCCGTGCCACTATCATCGTTTCGAGAAGCACCAATTAACGCCCTATCCCCGGATAGACTAACAGAAAACCCAAAAAAATCTGAAGTTGCAGCATCTGATGCCGTTAATTCTTCTGTCTCAAACCAATTTGTGCCATCAAAATCGAAAACAAAAGCAGACCCCACATTGGAATTGCTTAGGTATGCTCCGATCAATGCCCTACTGCCTGATAGAGAGACCGAGTAGCCAAAGTTTCTTGTAGTGGAAGCAACAGAAGCGGTTAGTTTTTGACTCAGTGTCCAATTAGTTCCATCAAAATCATACACATAAGCAGCACCTGTATTGCCATTATCAATAAAGTCTCCAATTAATATTCTGTTGCCTATTAGGCTGACTGATTGTCCAAAATGATTCTCATCAATAGTATTGGGCGAAAGTAATGTTTCACTGATATTCCAATCAGTTCCATCAAAATCATAGACATAAACTGCTCCTCTTGGGTTTTGAGAACTTGTATTTATTGGGGCTCCAACCACCGCTCTATCGCCATCAACCGAAACAGTTTGTCCAAAATAACTGTTGGCTCCAGATATTCCTGTGGCATCTGGTAAAAACTCGGCCTCTTGCAAAACAGCAGCTTTTAAACTGAGCCAGTGTTCATCATTAATTCCTTTTGGCTTATTAAACTTTAATTCTGGCTCAAGGGTAAGAGGCGGCAATAAAATAGGATTGTTCGCCAGTGATGGTTGGCTCAAGAAAGACATTAAGGTGATACAGAACATGGATAATTGTTTAAAGCGATGTGTCATGGTGTTCCCCTATATTTATTGCTTCCAATTCTAGTAAACAAATAAAAGTAACTTATGAAAAAGTTATGATATTTTCATGATGTTTTTCTAAAACTTGCTAAATGTCATAAAAGCATCATTAAAATCAATAATCGACCTGTGATAATAAAACTAAGAAAAAAATCAGAACATTCTCAGAGTTAAAAGGCAATGATTTTGTAAAATGTGGGAACTTAACAATAAGGAACAAAATTATGAAAAAAATTCTATTTAGTTTGTTTACAGGTATTGTGTTTGCTACTTTTTCTTCTTCTGCTTTTGCAGATGATCTATGTGAAATGCCGCCTGGTATTGATGATGGTGAAAAGTATTGGATTAAATTCAAGTCAGAATCAAAAATGTATATTTATGAAATTACCGATATTGATGATTGCTGGGTGCAGATTAAAAGCAGTGATGGCAGTAAATATTGGTACCAAATTCAAGACATTGCTACGATTATGGATAAGCCAGTTAAGTAATACCCAAATCTCGATATAGAAAATCCGATGCTAGCACAAGTCCTTGATGCACCTAGAAAATTCATAAAAAAACCTCATCACCAATAAGGTGGCTACGGTTTTCATGACTTTCCTATATACATCAAAAATACTTCTGGAAAGTATTTTCACGTTAGCCCACATGGATGTGGGTAAGTATCAGGACGATATGCATAATTACTTGCACTATCAAACGTATTTCTATATCGGGATTAGGGTAATACGTTATTATTCTTCTGGTTTAATTTACAGTAAGCGTCAACCAAACCACCCCATTGACAAATTATTTCAAATCAGTTCCAGATT
>CAZLZZ010000184.1:0-6224 GCA_964564165.1 uncultured Alcanivoracaceae bacterium
AAATGAGAAAACTAGATTGTATAAATTAGACAGAACTTATTAATTGCAGTACTAGCTCATGATAGCAAACTGCGTTATTCCAATGCCTTCTCCTTCAAAAAAGACTTACAATCATTATTAACGCTCAAGCCTATCACCGCCCACGAACCAAGTCGTTGGTATTGGTTTAAAAAATTTATTGCTCGACATAAATTGGTAACTGGTGTTTTGACTATTGCATTAACATCGGTTGCATTTGGCGGTTGGCAGTGGTATCGGGCGGTTGAGCAGAGGAATGAGACAGCTACTGTAAATGCTGAACTAAAAGCATATTCTAAACTGTTAGAGCAAACATTATCTGGCATGAATTCTTTCATGGGAGGGGGGCGCAATGTAACTATGGGGGAGTTTATGAAAAAAGCAGTTAATCTTTACAATAAAAATAAAACTGTTTCCCATCGACAAATGTCATATCACGCACAAATATTAGCAAAAATTTACAATAGCTGGGGTGAGTATCTAGAAGAGTTAAAGATCATTGAAAGTGGATATAATTATGCATTGAAAACAGAATCGCCGCTTGATGAAATAATCTTCCTTGGACAGAAAGCTGTTACCTTTCACAATTTATCTCAATTTAAGCTTGCAATTAGGACAGCAAAAGAGGCTATTAAAGAAGCTGACAAATATCCAAATTTACCAACACAAAAATTAGGGATTCTTAATTATCTTGCACATAGTCTAATTGCAACTGAACAATATGGGGATGCTAAAAAAGCATTTCTATTGTTAAAAAACAGCCCTAACAGTACAAAGAAAAATAAAGCTTTTTCATATTATGGTATAGCAACTATAGAGTTATCTTTATATGATTTTGAAGAGAGTATAAAAAATTTCAAGGTTGCAATCCCATTGTTTTCAGAGACTTTGGGGAAGAAATCCGGGTTTGTATTAATGATTAATGCTTTAAATTTATATGTGGAAACTCTTTTAAACCCACAGGACTATAATAGTATTGACTATAAACAAATGGCTAAAAAAATAAATCAAATGTTTGGAGAAAAACATACGAATACAGCAGAATTTATTCAAATGAATGCAAATGCATTGTTTTTAAATGGACAAATTGAACAAGCAATAAAGCTTCAAAAGAAAGCTTTATCAAAAATGGAGTCAATTGGCATAAATGAATTTATCTTAAGAAGTAAACTTCCCCTTATCAAACTACACATCGGAAATGGCGAAATTGAAAAAGCCAATATTGTATTAAAATCAATATCGAGCCATGAGTTAACTACCATGTCAAAGCAATCAATGAAGGCCGAATATCATATCTATAAACTAATTTCAGCGACACTAACAAATGATTTTTCTTTAGCTACTAAAGAAAAAGAAATTGCTAGATTGCACTTAAAAGGTACTGAAATTAAAAGTGGAAAAGGTGAGCTGTATTATAGAGAAGCACAACTAAACGCCCTAGAGAAAAACTACCAATCCTGTTACGACAACGCCAAAAAAGCCACCGATATGGCAACCAAACTTTATCCAAAAACATGGCAGCTACCCAATGCTTATCGCTACCTGCAAGATGTGTGTCAACAAAAACTTGAAGGCCGTGATAATACAGAATTTCCCTATCTGCAAGCCGTATTGGACTCTCCATGGAAACAAGAAACAGTGATAACCAGCAAAATATTGAATTCAAATTAAAACAATGCAGGCCACGATCCTTGAATTTGTGTAAGAAATGAAGGTTTTTTGATTATATTTTTAAACATTGAGATGTATTTAGAGATAAGCTCGAATTCTTATTTTAAACGCTTAATTAAATGCTTAAGAATATCTCGTTGTTCATGAATGATTGCAATTATAATTGGTTTCTGATTTGTAATTGTTAGATAAAATATAAAATGATGCCTGTATTTGCTTACCAACACATCAGGCAATTTTTTTGACACTCTTTTTTCTATTACGTTTTTATTGGCAATTGCATCAAATGTTTTAATTAAGCCGTTCCGATATTGATTAAAAACTTTGGCTCCCCATTTGTTCAATGTATATTGTGCTATTTCTTTTAAATCATTCTCTGCATCAACTGAAATTTCATATAGAGTCACAATTTACTTACTCGACACTAAAACACTATCGAATATAGCATCAACTGTTTTTGTTGAAATTTCACCATCTTCAACAGCACCAATACGTGGTCTTAAGAAATCTTCAAGATTTGTTAGGGCTTGTTGTTCTTGAGTGCCTGGTAACGTACGTTTCAAAACATAGTCTTTTATAGACTCACCTTGCATAGCAGCCGCCGCTTTTAAAAACTGGTGTTGTTCAGCTGTGATTTCAATTGATAATCGCATGATTAATCCAAAATATATTTAAAAACCCAATTGTATCAATATTACAACAAATGTACAAATTATACATTTGTTGTAAGGCTAAAACCACCGTAGAGCGAGCCCCTTGTGGGTACCCTTCTATGATATATCGTAATTTCATCAAACCAACAAATCCAGGTTTTCCAGCCTTGTCTGTTTTAAGTTCTTAGCAATCATTGTTCTGGTAGACTTGCTAATATTCAACTCCTTAGAAACAGCATCCCAACACGAAATACAGTCAACTATATTTAGGATGTCTATCTGAGCTTGATGCCAGTTTTTATAACTGGCAAGGCTAGCTAGTTTTTGTATGGCTTTTAGTGGAGGGTTTTTGCCATAACCTGCATAGGATGTACTGTGTTCTTTGTGCCTTGTTGGGCTAAATGTCACGTCAAAAAAAGGAGCGACACGCCATAAGCCATTATCATCCTGAATAAACTCCCAATTTTTGGCATGGTCATCTTGGTTAAGTGTAAATAAATTGAAAATAGCCCGTTTAAAAAGATCTTTGCCAACAGCAGGTGAACGGCACAAAGCTTGGCTGGCACGGATTATATCTTCATAATCAAGACTAGGCTGCCTAAAATCAACATCCAAAAGACCAGCTAAAGAATGTGTGTGATAACGACCATATGAATCTGTGTTTAACTGGCAATCATAACGAATCATAGTTAGCCAGTTCATTTTAAGCTTGCCAATATTGGTATGAATTATTTGCCAGTTGGGCACCTCAATTCCACACTTTTTCGCCATGGATAAATAAGCAGCTTCACACAAACCTTCCTCATGACCAAGCAATAAATGTGCTGAGCTAAATTTAATGATATTGGGTATGTAATCGCCTCTGGGCTGGGTACTAATTTGGCCACTATCATTAGGATTGATATAAATTTGAGCTTTTGGACGTGCGCCACCTGGACTACCAATAGCGGCAAGTTGCTCTAAAATTTCATTAGTTTCTCCATCAAATAGTGCTACGGCATTTTTGCCTAATTGATTTAACTCAATAAGTTGCTTTGTTCTGGCTGTAGTAATAATATTATTTGTAATATCAGCTTGTGGAGAATAAGACAATGCTCCCATACTATTATTGCCCATAAAAGACAATCTATCCATTGCTGTTATTTTTGCTTTATCAATGCCATTTTGCCTAAACAATTTGTCCATAATTAACAAGCCCCAACCATCAGGTAAAGAATCTGCAAAAACGCCATGCAAACCCAGATGTGGTTGCTTTGGTGCAAGTGTAACACTAGCATCGAAAGGTAAATTAAAAGGAGACAAGCTGGAATATTTGCTCAGGTAATTTGCATCATACTGAAAATATACACCAGTTTTATTCTGTGCCAACTGTCCCACCTCAACAATAGATTCATCACTTAGGCATCGTCGTATGTGTAGTTTCCTAATCATAAGAAAGAACCTCATCAATTGATTTAGGTTTGATACCATTGTCCTTAGTGAGTAACACCAACTTATCCAAGTGGTCGACAGATTGCCACAATAAAAGAAACTGCCGTAAGGAAATTTGAGTTGTATTTTCAAACTTTTTTAAAGTAGAAGCAGGCACACCACTGCGTTTTGCCAAAGCCTTGCGAGAATATTTGTGTAGCTTGCGTTGTTGCTTTATATACTGTGCAAGTTTTGCTTGCACATCGTCTGCATTGATTAATGATATGATCTTCATAGACATAATTGTATCTAAAACATACATTAAAATCAACAAATAGACACAATAATATCTATTTATCTAATATGAAACGTGATTTTGTGATTGCCATTATGCATAAAACCATACCAACCTCAAAAACGGGTACCCACAAGGGGCACACCCTACGGGGATTTTGGCATAAAAATTTAATAACGTCAAAAAATAATTAAAAATAAATGAGGTGATTTGCTCACGCTTTGCGACTTTATAACTAGTGATTGAATAAAGCATGAGAAATTATCTCAAATCAATTTGTAATATTACCTCACTAATTTATTCAATCACTTTATAAATTAATTACGGGGAATTGACTTTAGTCAACCTAATAAAAAAATTGGAGAAAATTATGAAAAACCTGAGCAACAGTATATACCTAGCATTGCTATTTTTATTTATCAGCACAAATACATCCGCCATCGTCCCTCAAGCTGAACGCGATGCTCTGGTGGCTTTGTATAATTCTACTGGTGGCGATAATTGGACGGATAATACCAATTGGTTGGTTGGCGACCCTTGTGATGATGGTTGGTTTGGGGTTGATTGCAATACAAATACAGTTTCTACTATTGATTTATCTATTAATAATTTAGTTGGAACAATGTCAACTGATTTAGACAACTTAACCAACCTTACTCAGCTTTATTTACACAACAATCAATTAACTGGTGCAATTCCAGACCAAATTAGTAATCTAGCCAATTTACAACAACTGGCATTAAATGCCAATCAGTTAACAGGGGTTATTCCAGTACAATTTAGTAACCTAAATAATTTACAACAACTAGCCTTAAGTTCCAACCAACTAACTGGAAATATTCCAAGTTGGTTAGGTACACTTAGTCAATTAAGAAGCCTTAGCCTTTATTCCAATCAGTTTAGTGGTGAGATTCCTGCATCACTAGGAAATTTGTCTAATTTACGATTCTTAAGACTAAATGATAATCAACTAAATGCTAGCATACCTACATCGCTGGGAAGTTTGAGCAATGTGTTTTTGCTAGAACTGAATTTGGGAAAAAACCAATTAACAGGTTCAATACCTGCAATACTAGGAAACTTATCTAATTTGCGGTGGTTGCAACTAAATGATAATCAACTTAGTGGAAGTATTCCTTCCTCCCTTGGGAATTTAAGTAATTTGTTAGAACTAGATTTAAGCCGTAATCAGTTAACTGGTGCAGTTCCATTTCAACTTGGAAACCTAATTAATTTGCAAAAATTGAATTTATCTTATAACTATTCGCTGGGGCAAGGTACATTTACCATGGGTTGGTTAGGCAATATGAACAATTTAACTTATCTTGATTTAAATTTTTGCTTTGGTATCTTTGAAAGTATTAATATACCAACAGAAATAGGAAGTCTAACCAGTCTGGAGCATTTAGGACTTTTTTCTTTTAATTTTCAACCTAATATACAGTTCCCAAGTTGGTTAGAAAATTTAACCAATTTATCACACCTTACTTTAAACATGTACAATCTAGGAGGTGATATTCCCCTCTGGTTAGGAGATATGACTAATTTAGAACATTTAAGAATAAGAAGTTATTCGCGTAGTCTAACTGGAACAATTCCAGTTGAATTATCAAATTTAACCAATTTGAATTATTTACATCTTGAGGGTGGTTTAACTGGAATAATACCGCTGTGGATTAGCAGTATAACCAATCTTGAACATCTTGGTTTAGGTAGCAACAATTTCTCAGAAGCACTTATACCAACTCACCTTGGCAACTTAATTAATTTAAGAAATTTATATCTCAGTGGCAACCAACATTCAGGACCAATTCCAATAGAAATTATCAATTTGCCAAATCTGGAAAGGTTAGGAGTTAGTAACAACCAATTATCCGGAACTATTCCACTAGAACTCGGTAACCTTGTTAATTTAATTGATCTTTTTTTAAATCGTAACCAATTCTCAGGAACAATCCCAACGGAACTAGGTAATCTTGTTAATTTAACACGTCTATGGTTAGGTGATAACCAGTTATCTGGAGCTATACCAACAGAACTCGGTAACCTTATTAATTTAGTTGATTTCACATTAAATGGCAACCAATTATCAGAAACTATCCCTGCAGAACTAGGCAATCTTATTAATTTAACACGTCTCTGGTTACATGATAACCAATTATCTGGAACTATCCCAG
>CAZLZZ010000185.1:0-6110 GCA_964564165.1 uncultured Alcanivoracaceae bacterium
TTTTTAGCAAAATCTTTTTCTTTGTCCTTTTTAGGCATTTCTTGCGGGCGCAAATCCAAAATTTTGCCTATGTTTTGACTGGTTACCGCATCAAGCCACTGTTGAACAGCCGCCATTGGATGCCCTGTCATAAAGTGCCCGAGCATGTTTCTTTCGTTGAATAACCTTTGATTGGCTTCAAAGTCCTCAATATTGGGCAATGGGACGAGCATTTCATTGCTGGTGACAGCCGTTGGGGTCCCAAATAGATCGACTTGGCCGGATTGTTGATCGTGATTTTTCTGTTGTGCTGCTTTTAATACATCTTCCATGCCCTTCATCAGAGCTTTACGGTTTTCATGAATACTATCAAACGCACCCGATAAAATCAAAGCTTCCAGCGTGCGTTTATTGACTTTATGTAAATCAACACGCACACAAAAGTCATAAATAGAAGTAAAGTTTCCATTGGTTTCTCGTTCCTGCATAACGCTTTGGATTGCGCCTTGACCCACGCCTTTGATTGCACCTAAACCATAAACAATGGACAAACCCTGCCCAGCCTTGAAGTAATAATCAGATTGATTGACATGTGGCAGTTGTATTTCAATATTCATGGACTTGACATCCTGAATTAAATGCACCACTTTGTCTGTATTGTCCATGTCCGCTGACAAAACCGATGCCATAAATTCCACGGGATAATGGGCTTTGAGCCATGCTGTTTGATAGGCTATTAATGCATAGGCTGCAGAGTGGGATTTATTAAAACCATAGCCTGCAAATTTTATGATGATGTCAAAAATTTCTTTGGCAACTTTACCATCGACTCCACGGTCTTGCGCACCTTTTTGGAAAACTTCGGCTTGTTGCAACATGACCGACTCAATTTTTTTACCCATGGCTTTGCGCAAAATATCGGCCCCACCCAATGAATAGCCCGATAGAACTTGAGCAATTTTCATCACTTGTTCTTGGTACAATATTACGCCGTAAGTGGGCATGAGAATTTCTTTGATGTCAGGATGCAAATAATCGGGTTCAATCCGTTTGTGTTTACATTCAACATAAGTATCTACCATACCTGAATCCAAGGGACCAGGTCGATACAGAGCCACTAAAGCAATAATCTCAGCAAATGAATCGGGGACCAATCGTCCAATCAATTCTTTCATACCATCAGATTCTAACTGGAAAACAGCTGTTGTTTGACATTTTTTTAATAATTCAAAAACTTTCGGGTCATCCAAAGGGATTTGAGAAATCTCCAATTGATTGTCTTCATCTCTTAATTTATTGATGGCAATTACCGCATTGTCTACAATAGTCAAAGTACGCAATCCCAAGAAGTCAAATTTTACCAGTCCGATAGTTTCGACATCGTCTTTGTCGTATTGACTCAGAATTCCCTGGGCATGCTCATCTTTGTAAACAGGGCAAAAATCACTGAGTTTACGCGGGGCAATCACCACACCGCCAGCGTGCTTTCCGGTATTTCTAATTAAACCTTCCAGTTGCAATGCCATATCCAGCAATTCTCCGGCCTCATCATCGGTTTCTTTTTTTAAACTTAATTCTTTGGATTCTTTTAAGGCTTTAGGCAAAGTAATGCCCAAATCATTGGGAATTAACTTTGCTATGCCATCTACCATAGGATAGGGATATCCAAGTACTCTGCCAACATCACGAACCACAGCTTTGGCACTCAATGTTCCAAAGGTGATAATTTGACTTACTTGGTTAGCTCCATAAGTTTTTGCCACATATTCAATCACTTCATCGCGCCTATCCATACAAAAATCAACATCAAAATCAGGCATGGACAAACGTTCAGGATTTAAAAACCGTTCAAATAGCAATTCGTATTGCAATGGATCTAAATCGGTAATTTTCATCACATAGGCAACCAATGAACCAGCTCCTGAACCACGCCCCGGACCTACTGGAATTTTATTGTTCTTTGACCAATTAATAAAATCTGCTACGATTAAGAAATAGCCTGGGAAACCCATTTGTAAAATAATATCTACTTCAAATTTTAACCGATCAAAATAATCTTGTTCGGTATAATCTAACTTTGTTCCATGCGCCGCCAAATGTTCGGTTAATAATTCTTTGGTTGTTCGACTAAAATACTCAGATTCGGTTTCACCTTCAGGAATGGGGAATGCAGGTAAAAAATACTCACCCAGTTCAAATCTATAGTTACAGCGTTTAGCAATTTCGACCGTGTTTTCAATCGCTTGAGGAATGTCTTTAAACTTCTGGATCATTTCATCGGGCGATGACAGGTATTGATCTCTTGTATACACTTTTTTGCGCCGAGGGTCGGCAACAATCAAGCCTTGATTAATGCAAACTCTGGCTTCATGTGCATTAAAATCCGTGCTTTGCATAAATCGAGAATCATTGGTCGCCACTAAACCAACTTGATGATGGCTAGCTAAGTAGATAACGGCATCGTTGTGCCACTTTTCATTTTCTCGATTAATGCGTGCTATGCTTAAATAAAATCTGTCTTGGAAAATTTTCTTCCAAAAATCAATTTTATCCGAAGCTTTATCCATTTTTTTATTTAAAATCAACTGGCCAATATCGCCCCGCATATTGCAACTAATTGCGATTAATCCTTGGTTATGTTGTGCAATCCACTCTTCTCTTACCGTCGGTTTTGTCTGATGGTAGCCTTGCTGGTGTGCCATTGAAATCAATTCACTTAAATTCAAATAACCTTGTTTATCTTGACACAAGAAAGTCACCAAATAGGTAAATTCACTCTTCTCATCTAATACCAAAACTTCGGCACCCATTAATGGTTTAACCCCTGCATTCGTAGCTGCTTTATAAAATTTTATGGCAGCATACATGTTGTTAAAATCAGTAATACCGACTGCAGGCGAGTTAGATAATTTTAAGCTTTCCATCACTTGCCCAATTCTCAAAGTTGAATCAACAACAGAATATTCAGAGTGGAGGTTTAGATGAATAAATTTAGCCTTCAAAACAACTCTCCTTGCAGTAACTTTCTAATCGGTGCATAGGAATTTCTGTGGTGTTTGCAAGGTCCATATTTTTGTAATTGTTGTAAATGGTATTGTGTGCCATAACCTTTGTGTTTATCAAAACCATACTGGGGGAATTCTTCATGTAAAGTGAGCATTAATCTATCTCGTGCATTTTTAGCCAAAATTGATGCTGCAGAAATTTCGGCTATTTTACCATCACCTCCGATAATTGCTCTAGCTGGTTTTGTAAATTGTGGGGATTTATTGCCATCAACCCACACTTCATCGTATTCGTGTACGTGTTCTTGTTCAATTTTAGCAACTGCCAATTGCATGCCTAGCAAACTGGCTTGCAAGATATTGATTTGTTCTATTTTCTCAACACTGACATGTACCACACTGTATGCCAGGGCATTTTTTATGATTTGTGGCTCAAGTTCGAAGCGTTTCTTTTCTGAAAGTTTTTTTGAATCGTTTAAGCCATCAACTGGCTTTTTTAATATCACTGCAGCCACAGTTACAGGCCCTGCCAAAGGCCCACGGCCCGCTTCATCGACGCCAACTATAACTGGCATTGCTTTATTTTTTGCTTTAAAAAATCGTTTACCGCATTGGCAGCATTCATCTCTGGTGTTAGCAAGTCTTGATGCAACTGGGTAAACTCTTGGCGCAAATTATTTTGGGTTTCTATATTCAACAGTTGCTCTAATTCTTGGGTTAAATTCTCAACTATCATCCTGTTTTGTAAAACTTCAGGCACCAAGAACCCGCCGTACAGTACATTCGGTAAGGAATAATAAGGCAACAACATCATATTAAACGATTTTACAATGCCATAAGTTATTTTTGAAACTTGATAGCCTACCACCATCGGAGTTTTACAAAACATCGCCTCAAGTGCCACCGTTCCTGATGCCAACAAGGTAAAATCAGCAGCTTTTAATACTTGCGTCGCATCTTTGAACATTTTTATGGGCAAATTATTTCGATTGGCACATTCTTGAATGTATTGGATTTTTGCTTGATTGGTATTGGCAGAAATGATTTGTAATTGTGGGTTTTTTGCTTTTAATTTCAGTGCTGCTTTAATAAAAACATCGGTATGTGCTTTGAGCTCATTGCTTCTTGATCCTGGCAAAACAGCCAATACTTGATGATTAGTGTCTAATTTTAATTCTTGTTTTGCTCGGTTCTTGTCTATGACTAATTCAATAGATTGCGCCAATGGGTGACCAACAAATTGTGCATTGCCGCCAGCTTTTGTATAATATTTTGGCTCAAATGGAAACAAAGTCATTACCAAATCCGTCAATTGGCTGATCTTGTTTACACGCTTGGGTCGCCATGCCCAAACCGAAGGGCTAACGTAATGAATGATTTTAATGCCGTGTTTTTTTAATCTTTTTTCTATGGGAAAATTCAAATCTGGGGCATCTACGCCAATAAACACATCGGGCTTTTCAGCAATCATTTCATTGACGATTTTTTTTCTTAATTTTAAAAGTTTCGGCAATTTTTTTATGACTTCAGCAATTCCCATGATCGCAAATTCTTTGTTTGAAGCAATCAAACGCATTCCTGTTGCTTCCATTTTATCACCACCCACACCAAAGAACTCAACCGATGGGTTGATTTCTTTTAGTTTGGAAATTAAATCAGCCGCCAATAAATCACCCGAGTCTTCACCTGCAATAATGGCGATTTTTATTTTTTTCTGATTCATTTTTTTGTGACTTTATTCTTAAACATATAAACGCATTATGGCTAGGAGCTTGTCTTTTTTAATTTTCCGTTTTTAATTTTCAAAGCCCAACTTTCAATTATCTAACAATACTTCGGCTACTGGCTTTAATAAAATCAACCATTATCTGTACTGGTTTGTGTTCAATTGCCAATTCTTGCATGGCTTTTAGGGCTTCTTCTAACAACAAGTCTTTCTTGTAAAGCAATCTAAATGCTTTTTTAATTGCGCTGATGTCTGATTGTGAAAAGCCTCGGCGTTTTAATCCTTCTGCGTTAATGGTTCTTGGTTTGGCAGGGTTGCCGTGTGCCATGATATAGGGCGGTAAGTCTTTTTGAAATCCAGTGTCCATGGCAGTAAATGCATGTGCGCCAATTCGGCAAAATTGATGTAACTTGGTAAATCCTCCCAGTATTACAAAATCATCCAAGTGCACATGACCTGCCAAGGTTGTGCCATTGGCAATAGTGACATTATCAGCAATTATGCAGTCATGTGCGATGTGTACATAAGCCATAATCCAATTGTTATTGCCTATTTGGGTGATTCCTTTGTCATCTACTGTGCCTCGATTGATGGTGACGTATTCGCGTATGCTGTTGTTATCGCCAATGACTGTTCGTGTCGGTTCTTGATTGTATTTTTTATCTTGCGGTGCTTCGCCAATCGAGGAAAACTGAAATATTTGGTTATTTTTTCCTATTCTTGTATGCTTGGCAACAATCACATGGGCTTTGATTTCAGTTCCAGAACCTATAATTACATCTTCTTCAATGATTGAATAGGCACCAATTTTAACACCTTTGGCTATTTTTGCAGACGGATCAACGATGGCTGTTTTATGTATCATAATGTCTTTATTTACTGGCGCTAGCACACAATAATTCAGCCTTTGCTACCACCTTCCCTTCGACTTTGGCTTCACAAATGTATTGCACCATATTACGCATTCTTCTTTTTATTGTGGTATGAATAAAAAGCTGATCTCCAGGAACAACAATCTTGGTGAATTTCGCTTTGTCCACTTTAACTAAATAAAATATATCGTCTTTATCATTGAGATCGCCAATGGCTAAACGAGACAAAATCCCAGAGGCTTGTGCCATAGCCTCTATGATTAGCACCCCAGGCATCACTGGATGTTTGGGGAAATGGCCGTTGAAATGGGGCTCGTTGAATGTTACATTTTTTATCGCGGTCAAATGCTCTCCCAATTTATAGTCAACGACTTTATCGACCAATAAGAAAGGGTACCTGTGTGGCAACAGTTTCATAATCTTCTCAACGGAGATAGTTTCCACTGTACTTGAATTATTAGTTTTCGTGTTCATATTTTCCGTCATTAATCTACTCTCAATATTTTTTTTCTAGTTTAGAAAGCCTTC
>CAZLZZ010000186.1:0-6105 GCA_964564165.1 uncultured Alcanivoracaceae bacterium
GCGTTCTTTTAAATATAAGTCATAGCTTTCTATTTTTTTATTTTCTATTTTCATAATTTGTTTATTTTATTTTTAGGTGTGGCGGATGCTTAATTTTGCGTATTTAAACATTCTCAATGTACCCTACATTCTACGCTATGGTTTAATATCAAGTAACAAGTATCGAACAAGTAAATGAAGTAAAGGGGATAACATGTTTTTTTAGCACGCATATAACGGTAGATTTCAAGGAAGTTGTCGCCAGGACTGAAGTTCTGGTTCCGCTGTTTTTAATTTTCAATTTTCAATTAATTCCGCTCGCGTAATTAGCACTTTAGCTATTTCTCCAAATGATTTAAACGCGGGGTTGGTTGTTTTGCCTTGGGCGTAACGGTGGTAAATTTGTTGCACGATAGCCGCTAGTCGGAATAGTCCAAATTTGTAATAGTAATTAAAACCGCTTATATCAATGTTTCTTTGTTTACCATAATAATCTATGATTTGTTGGCGAGTCATCATGCCTTCAATGTTTGTTGGCATCATGCGGATAGCTTGCAGAGCAGGTGGGTCAGTTTTTTCAATCCAATAGGCGAGAGAACAACCTAGGTCCATCAATGGTGAGCCGATAGTGGTCATTTCCCAGTCGAGTACAGCGATGATTTTGTGCGGGGGTTCGGCTGACATAACAACATTGTCAAATTTGTAATCGTTGTGGATTAGGCTGGTTTGTGTGTCTGCTGGTTGGTTGTCTTCTAACCATTGCATTAAATCATCGGCTGGCAATGAGTCTTTTAATCTGGCATTTTTGTATCTTTGGTTCCAGCCGGTTATTTGTCTTTGGATATAGCCATCTGCTTTGCCCAGTTTTATTAATCCCGTTTTTTCTAAATCAAGTTCGTGTAAAGCAATGTGCACATCAATTAAGTCTTTGCACATCGCACGGGCCTGTTTTGGTTCAACGGGCATGGGAAATGATTTTCTTGGGATAATGCCTTCGATTTTTTGCATCAAGTAAAAGGGCCTACCAATAATGTTTTCGTCTTGGCAATACAGCAGTGCTTTTGGCGAGTAGGCAAAATGCCCGTCTAATAAGTTGAGCACTTTGTATTCTCGGCCCATATCGTGTGCACCTTTGATATTGGCTCCACGTGGTGATGTTCTTAATATCGCTTGATTGTTTTTCCATTGCAATAAATAAGTCAGGTTGGATGCTCCGCCTGAGTATTGTTGTATGCTTAGTTGTTCATTGATGTCAAAGTTGTCCAAGTGCTTGCTTAGATAAACCGATAGTTTGTGTTTGTCTAAGTTGTCTTCTTTTCTTACTTCACTTGGTTTGTCTGTTGTTTTGTTCATTGTTTTTTTTAGTTGGCGGGGCTGAAGCCCCGGTTCCTGGTTTTCAGGACTAAAGTCCTGGTTCCTTTCGGGGCTGAAGCCCCGGTTCCGGTGGTTTTGGTTTTTTTCAAGGCTGAAACCCTGACCCCATCGGAAGTGAGGCTTTAGCCTCGCCTTTTATTCATGTTCTCCGTAAAATCTAGGTGTCGACGTTTCTTTCAGGTTTTTGTGGTTGTGTTTAATATATTTGTACACCTGATTAAAATGTTTTTCATCGCGAATCAATTTGTCAAAATAACTACTCGCCCAGAACTTGCCTTGTGACTTTAACATCTTATTGATTTGAAGGGCACTGTTTCCTTTGATCTTTTGCATCAAGTTTGCAAGTGTAAATTTGGGTTTAATTAATAAGTGTATATGATTGGGCATAATATTGAAAGCCGATAATTGATACCATTGACCATTTTTTTCTATTAACAGCCTGTACATATAACTCAACACATCACCATTGAGGTAACTGCCTTTGTTTGACGCATCTAGGTGTTGATCGATTTCTAATTGTTTTTTGTCATTGGGCTTGTTCAGTTTGTAGAGTTTTTCTAAATATGGGTCAAGGCTGTCATGGGTTCTGAAAGTGATGAACTGATAATGGTTTGGCAGATCAATGTGTGGTAAGTGTTTGTGGTTGGCGGGACTGAATACTGTTGGTTTATAGCGGGACTGAAGCCCCGATTCCTTTGGAAGTGAGGCTTTAGCCTTGCCCTTTAGCCCATTATTAATAAACAAAAGTGTGGTTTCACTAAACTCATCAACCGATATTTTTCTTTGTTTGTATTTCCAGCTTTTTAGATACCAGTCATGTAGTAACGGTTTGATATGAGCGGCAATGGTTTCTGCCAAGAGTGTTTTATTATAAATCCCATCCTCTTGCCCTTGTCCAATGACTTGAATTAAACGGGCTTCCATCATCAGTTCAGATTTAATCGCATATTTGCGCATGGCTTTATTGAGGTTTTTGCTTTCCATAAAGGCAAAAAAGAACCATTGTTGCATTATCTCACTTAAATAAATGTGGGTCTTAATAATGACTGCTAGATTATTTTGGCCTTGGTTTAATATCCTTTCTGCGAAGTGATTGAGAAACTGGTGTATATATAAGGACAGTTGTTGTTTGTTTTTAATGTATGAATAGAGTCCACCCATACTGATTTGGGTTTCGTCTGATAGTTGTCTAAGTGTCATGCTAGAAAAACTTTGACTGGATGAAAGCTTGAATGTTGCGGTTATGATGGTTGTTAATTTTGCAACGGCTATTTTTTTGTTTTTTATTTCGATATTGTCTTTAAACAAGTCATAGAACTCTGAAAACAGTTCGGTTTGTGTGGGTTTGTGGGTTTTGCAGAAAGTTTTAAAGTTCATTGTTTTGTTTTAGTGGCAGGAATAAAGCCCCGATTCCGTTGGTTTAGAACATTCATGATTTCAAAAACTGTTTGGCTGCTACTATTTTATGTACTTCATCGGCTCCGTCATAAATCCTAGCGGCTCTTTCTTCTCGGTAGAAAAAAGAAATCACGGTATCGTCAGTCATGCCTAGTCCACCAAGAGATTGCAGGCTTCTATCGACCACTCTTTGTACCACATTGGCGGTATGGAATTTAATCAATGACACCATGTTTTTAGATGCTTGAAAACCATTTTGTTCAATGCTCCAAGCGGTTTGTAGCACCAACAATCTGGCAGCAGCTAAATCCGCCAATGATTCTGAAATTTGTGCTTGCATCAGTGGTTGTTGAGCTAAAACTTGGGTGGATGAAATTTTGCGTTGATTAAGAAACTCTTTGCTGATATCAATACATCTTTTACCAATGCCTAACCAGCGCATACAATGTTGAATTCGGCCCGGACCCAACCTTTCTTGAGCCAATGCAAAACCAGAACCCACTTCTCCAATTAAATTTTCTTGTGGTACTTTACATTGTTCAAATTTAATTTCTGCATGACTGAAATAACCCTTGCCTTGGGCCCCCATCACTGAAATATTGCGTATCATTTTATAGCCTGGATTATCAAGAGGTACAATAATCATACTGGCTCTTTGGTGCTTTTGTGCTTGATCATCGGTTACCACCATGGCAATGGTAAAATCCGCGCCATCTGCTGCTGTGGTGAACCACTTGTGTCCATTAATTTCCCACATACCATCGTTAAGCTTGGCTGTTGAATCCAACAATGTTGGGTTTGAACCTGCAGTATGTGGCTCTGTCATGGCAAAACAACTGCGGATTTTTCCTGCTATTAAAGGCTTTAACCACTTTTCTTTTTGTTCATCGCTGCCAAACATGTGTAATAATTCAGCATTGCCCGCATCAGGTGCTTGACAGCCAAAAATAAAATGCCCCAATGGAGATTGACCCAATGTTTCACCAATCAATGCTAAGTCTATTAAACTTGTAAATGTACCACCCAGACTTTCTGGCATGTGTGGTGCCCACAGTTTCAAGGCTTTGACTTTTAATCGTGCTTGTTGCAAGGCCGGAAACAACTTATCCCATTGATGCATGAGAAAGTAGTTTTCTAAAGGATAAACTTCTTTGTTTAAAAATTGATTGATGGTATTGAGCTTATCTTGTGTACTTGTTTTTATTTTAAAATTCATGGCTTCCTCTTAAATTGGACGAGGCTAAAGCCCCGTGTCCGAATAGTGTGATTGTAGTGTAAACTTGTTATTTGTTTTTGTCAATATCGAACGAACGCTCGATATTTAAAATGTTTTGGTTTATGATAAATGTCAAGCAATAATAAATGACAAAACAATGAAAAATATTTTAATCACGGGTGCAGCAAGTGGGCTAGGTAAAGCCATCGCCAACAAATATGCCAACCATGGTTGGCGAATACTGGTGGTTGATATTCAAGACGATTTGGGCGAGGGTTTTGTTAAAGAATTGAATGACAATGGAAAACAAGCTGAATATTACCACTGTGATATTGGCGAAAAACAAAATTTTGACACTTTGTACGATCAAGTCAGTGTCAAATATGGCTGTATTGATATACTGATTAACAATGCGGGTGTTGCCAGTGCAGGCACTTTGGAAAGCACCACAGAGGAAGAGTGGGATAGATTGATACGCTTGGATTTAATGAGTGTTATTTATGGTACCAAAGCTTTATTGCCACTGCTAAAAAAATCTAAAAAAGCCCATATTGCCAGCACCGCCAGTTTTGCTGGCTTGGGTCTTATGCCAGGTATGATGACATACAATGTTGCCAAAGCAGGTGTCATTGCTTTTAGTGAAACTTTACACGGTGAAATGGCTTTACACAATATAGGGGTTAGTGTTATTTGCCCCGCTTTTTTCCAAACCAATTTAATCAGTTCCATGAAAGGGGTTTCGGATAAAACAAAAGGATTCATTAATGCTCAAATGCAAACCTCAGGTGTCTCAGCAGATGATGTTGCTAAAGATGTATTTAAAGCCATTGAGAACAAAGTTTTTATGATTATTAGTCACAAACAATCCAAAAGACAATACTTGATAAAGCGGCTGTTTCCTAACTTTGTCTTGAAGAAAAAAATACAAATATTTTTAAAACTAATGCAAAATGTTAAAGGGGTAAAGATGTGAAAAGATGGATGATATATGGCGCCAATGGATATTCGGGTGAACTCATTGCTGGTTATGCGAAAAAACAAGGATTTACTCCTGTTTTAGCGGGCAGGAACAATCAGTCGATTAGCAAACTGGCGACTGAACTAGAGTTAGAGTACAAAACATTTGATTTAAACGATGTAAATAATGTCGCTGAAAATCTTAAAAGCATGGATGTAGTTATTCATTGTGCAGGGCCTTTTTCAAGTACGGCTGAACCCATGATTAAAGCTTGCTTAAAAAGCAAAACCCATTATTTGGATATTACTGGAGAAGTTGCCGTATTTGAGATGGTTAAGTCCTATGATAAGCAAGCCAAAGAAGCGGGCATTGTACTTTGCCCTGGTGTTGGGTTCGATGTTATCCCCACTGATTGTTTGGCCTCACAACTTAAAGAGTTAATGCCCGATGCCACCCATTTGGCTCTGGGATTTGACTCGCGATCTGGATTTTCTCCAGGTACTGCAAAAACTTCTGTTGAAGGCTTGTCACAAGGCGGAAGAATACGCAAAGACGGTGAAATTATACAAGTTCCGTTGGCATTTAAAACCCGTAAGATTGACTTTGGTGATGGAGAGAAATTAGCCATGACCATTCCTTGGGGCGATGTTTCTACCGCACACTTTACAACCGATATTCCCAATATTGAGGTGTATATTCCTGCTTCACCCAATTTGGTTAAAAAATTAAAACGAATGAATTATATAAGACCATTACTTGGGCTTGGTTTTGTTCAAAATTTCCTAAAAAAACGCATAGAAAAATCGGTGCGTGGGCCCAGTGAAAAAGCCCGAGCCAAGCTCAATACTTACTTATGGGGCGAAGTTAAAAATGCCAAAGGCGAGGTAAAGACTTTACGACTTGAGTGTAGCAATGGATATACATTAACCATGACTGGCGGTGTAAAAATGGTTGAATATGTTTTAAATACCCCTAAAACAGGTTACCAAACACCGACTACTTTGGTGAATAATCAATTACTTGAAGAAATTGAAGGATAACGGAACCGCTGCTTTAGCTGCGCTTGTGTAGTTTTTTTGAAGCACAATGTTCTTTTTGACAAGCAGTACTGAAGTCCCGATTCCTTTTGTTTTTTCGCTGTGTTCGCTGCGCCGCCGTGCGAGCCTGATTTTGATCTTGA
>CAZLZZ010000187.1:0-4433 GCA_964564165.1 uncultured Alcanivoracaceae bacterium
GCCCGAATTCCTAAGTGTTGCAATGCTTCAACCTGATCTTGCATAGAGCGATTAAAGGTGAAATTACAATTCCTGTGCCATTGAGTATTAGCGATGGTATTTGGTAGCACATGGATTTACCGCCACCTGTTGGCATGAGAACCAAAACATCAGATTTTTCAGCCAATACAGTTTTTATAATGTCATGTTGGTGGTGTCTAAATTCGGAATATCCAAACACATCTTTTAAAATTTGTTTTGCCTTTTCCATAATCTTGATTGTTAAATAAAGTATTATTATAGCATTAAAATGTCAACTGTGGGAATAGTTGGTATTTTGTAGCCAATTAATAGAGATTCACTGATGAAAGCTAAAATACAAAGTTACGCTTTCTTGTCAGTATTAACTTGTCGATTTGATTAGGTTCGGCTTGAACTGGTTTTGATCTTATTTCATCTAATTTGATCTGATTTTATCTAGTTTGAGTCAAGTGCCACGCGAAAACCAATGCTGTTTAACCGTTGCTCAATTTTTATCACACCACGACTTGCTGAACGTAAATCTTTAGGCGTATTACCGCCACTGCCACCTCTAACCACAAACTTCTTGCAGCCATTGGGCTCCCAGGCTTGTCCATCTGAAGGAGCGCCATAATAATTGGGGTGCCAACAATCGGCAGTCCATTCCCAAACATTACCATGCATATCAAATAACCCGTATGTATTGGCAGGATAGTTTTTTATGTGATTTATTTTATTGTTGTCAATGCCAGTGTTACAACCGATACAACTTGCATTATTTACACCGATTTCATTTCCCCAACTGTATTCTGTTGTGGTTCCGGCTCTGGCGGCATATTCCCATTCGGCTTCTGTTGGCAGGCGATATGTCTTTTTTGTAATGTCATTCAGCCATTTGAGAAATTGTTGTATGTCTTGATAATTAACCCGCATAACAGCAAAATCACCTCTGCCAAGGCCGTCATCCTGGGGGCTGTGTGAACAAATCCCGTCCTCAACACATCCGTCCCATTGTTTAAAGGTGACTTCTGTTTTGCTGAGTATAAACTCTTCAATCTCAACATTGTGCCTGGGCTGTTCATTGGTTTTGCCATTTAAGCTGCCCATCATAAAATTACCAGCAGGTATGACAATCATAGCAGGGCATATAGGGCAGTCTTGAAAGGCTTCACCCAATAGTCTTCCTGGCCACTTTGCTTCTGATTTCAACTGAAACAACAAAGTGTTGCTGGGCAAACCTGTTTGTGCTGTCTTTTTTAACTTCTGATAGGCGGCAATCATTTTTTTCAAGGGTTTAGTCATTTTGCCATCTATTGATATGTCCTTAAATTTTAAACGTTGAAACTGAGTTTGAATATCCTTGATTAATTGCGTTTTCTCAATGCCAATTTGCTTCATTCTCGTTTCTTGTTGTTGTTTGGTTTTTTGAGCAATTTCTGCGTCTAATATTTTTTGTTTTTTTGTTTTTTGTAACCGAGCCACATCTTCTGCAAGTTTGTTGCCGGCATCAATCTTGATTTGTTGTTCCAAAGCGGTTATTTCTTTTTTTGCATTACTTACATACAATCCTTTGTTGTGTTTTGATAAATATTGTTGGTATGCAGTTTTGGTATGGCCACTCTTGGCTTTTTGCCAGTCTTTATTGTCAATGGTTGTGATTCTATCTTCTAATGCTGTAAGTAAGATGGAGTCAACTGTTCCTGTAATGATTAACTGTTGCTTTGTTTCAAAATCTTTTATGCTTTCTACGGTTCGGGCATTTTTTTCCCCATCTTCAGTGACGGTGTATCCCAGTTGGTTGAGAAATTGTTGCGCTTTTAGAATACTGTTACTATTTATTTGAATATTGGGTTTTTTATCTTCTAATTTTGGTTTATCTTGTGCGGTGATTTCGTCCGTTCTCTGCTCGTTTTTATCAACAAATATAGCAAATATAGAAGTATGTCCCTGTTGTTTTAAATAATAGTCATAAGCAAATAAGCCCAGTGCAATAAGGATAACAATCAACAAAGTCATGATGAAAAAGCTCGAACCTTTTTTTTCGGCATTATTGTCATGTTTGAAATATTCTTGATTAATTGTGGTAAAGTTATTAGCATTAGAGATGGGGTGTGCAGAGATGGTTTGGGGTATGACCAGTTTTTTATGTGTTCCTGTGTGTTTATTGGCATAAATGGGTGTATCTGAATTTTCATTTGCAGAATTAAACTTTTTTTGAATATTGTGTTTTTCCCAAGAAGAAGACCATTCGGACAAGTTTTGGGGTCGGTCTTCGATTTGTAGTTGTAAACCAGAATCAATGGATGCTAAGAATGGGCTTGAGTCGATTTTATCTGCCAGTTTTACGATGGTGTCTTCATGCAGTCTATTCATGATATCAGGCGGTCGTATACCCGTAAGGCATAAATATGAAACAGCAGACAATGAATAAATATCTGACCAAGGGCCAATATTTCCACTGCTGCTGTATTGTTCAAGAGGTGCATATCCAGGTGTAAGTATGGTTGTTACTTTCCGGCTTTTGGTTCCTATGGCTTGTCTAGCAGCACCAAAATCAATCAATACAGGTGTATCATCAGCCCGGAACATGATGTTGTCGGGTTTAATATCGCGGTGTAAAATTCCATCGTTATGCACCAATTGTAAGCCGTTAACTAGTGAAGACATGATTTTTACAAGTGTTTTTTCATCCATGCCTACATTCTTAGATATGCGGTCGATTAAACAACCGCCTTCGCAATACTCCATGACTATATAAGCAGTACCATTTGCTTTAAAGAAGCGGTAAATTCTGACAATATTGGTGTCTTCGTATTTTGCCAAGGTTTTGGCTTCATTTAGAAAAGCGTTTAGCCCCCAGTTGTATACTTTTTTTGAAGATTCACTAGATGCCAAAATTTTTGAATAATTTTCACGAACAGCATGCTCTCTTGGCATATACTCCTTGATGGCTACTAATTTTTCTAAATGGGTATCAAATGCCAGGTACGTCAAACCAAAACCCCCTTCTCCCAGGAGTTTTTCAATGCGGTATTCTAGTAGCGTATAGCCTTTTTTTAATGCATGTAGTGACATATTGCAGTTGTTACGAACAATTATAAATATTCTTTTATGATAGCACCTTTAATGAATAAAGTGCAGAAATAATGGTTTCGTTAGATTTCTAATACGGAAATATCAGCAATAGCCATAAACAAGCCATTCAATTGTTTCAATATCGACAAGCGATTTAGCCTGGTTGCTTCGTCCTCACTGTTGACCATAACATTGTTGAAAAAATTATCAACAGGTCCAGCTAATGAAGAAAGATGCTTGAATGCTGCATTGTATTGTTGTTGTTCCACCTCTTGCAAAAACCTTCTTTTTATTGATTCTATGGCTCCCAACAGGTTTTTTTCTTGTTCTTGTTCCAATAATCGTATGATAACGGCTTCAGGAATAGAGTCTGTTGATTTCTTTAAAATATTGCTAATACGTTTGTTGGCAGCTGCTAGGGCAGGGGCAGAGGTGTCTTGTTTGAATGTTTCGCAAGCTCTAATGCGTTGATCGAAATCTGCCAAATTTGCTGGGTTTACTGCCAAAACAGCATCCACTGTGTCATGACTGATACCTTGTTCCAAATAGCTGTGTTTAAGCCTTTGATTGATGAAGACTTGAATTTCTGATTGTAGTTGTTTTCTATCCAAAGACTCAATTTGAATTTGATTCAAACTGATTTCTATGAGTTGATAGATATTTATCGGCAATTTAGATTCTTGTAAAATCCTGATGACTCCTAAAGCTGCTCTGCGCAAAGCAAATGGGTCTTTGTTGCCAGTAGGCTTTTTTCCGACTGCAAATATGCCACACAATGTGTCTATTTTATCTGCCATTGACAAGACTTGAGCCAGTGGCGTTTGTGGAATGGTGTCGCCTGAAAACGCCGGTTTATATTGTTCTGTAATTGCCAAGGACACATCAGGGTTTTCACCTTGGGCTGTTGCATAATATCCACCCATGATGCCCTGCAAATCAGGGAATTCGCCAACCATATCGGTGACCAAGTCGCATTTCATCAACATTGCTGCGCGGTCAGTTAGAGAGGGCTCCAAGCCCAACTGGCTGCCCAATTGAAACATAATTTTTTTTACTCGGTTACACTTGTCTCCAATAGAGCCGAGTTGTTTTTCAAAGGTCATTTTTTCAAGCATGTGAAAATTGCTTTCGAGCGATTGTTTCTGATCTTGTTCCCAAAAAAACCGAGCATCTGCCAAACGCGGAGTAATAACTTTTTCAAAGCCTTTAATCACTAATGATTTATCTTTAGAGTTGATATTGGCGAATGCTACAAAATTGGGCATTAAGTTGTTATCATCATCAAAAATCGGAAAATACTTCTGGTGCTTTTGCATGGATGAAATAAGCGCTTCGCTAGGAACTTGCAAAAAATCTTC
>CAZLZZ010000187.1:4533-6091 GCA_964564165.1 uncultured Alcanivoracaceae bacterium
TCAATGTTAAAAACCAACCATTCTCCTTTGTCTGTTTTTAAAGTTTGTAAATCTGAAACTTCGGCATTGACCGATTTTGCAAAACCAATGGCAGCAGGTTTAGGATTTCCTCGCTCATCAAAGGCCGCTACAACGGCTGGCCCGCGTCTTTGGATGGTTTTATCGGCTTGACCTGGGTCTATGTTATTCAAGATAAAAGCCAACCTTCTAGGCGAAGCAAACCAACGGCTGTTGTCTTTATCAAAACCAATGCCAGCTTTGTCTAATTCGGCCACTACACCATTATAAAGACTGCTTGCCAAATTGTTTAATGTTTTTGGTGGTAACTCTTCTGTGCCTAGTTCAAATAAGATATTGCTCATGAATTTTCTCCATCCTTGTCGTTGGGGGTGTTATTGCAGCCAGGGAAGCCTAAAACCTCACGACTCGCATAATACATTTCAGCCACAGCTTTTGACATGGTTCGCACGCGTAAAATATATTGTTGTCTTTCTGTCACGCTAATGGCCTTGCGAGCATCCAGTAAGTTAAAATAATGGGAAGCTTTTAAAGCCTTTTCATAAGCGGGTAGCGGCAATTTTGCTTCAATTAATTTTAGACACTCGCTTTCGCAATTGTTAAAATCTTCTAAACAAATTTCAACATTGGCATGTTCAAAATTATAAGTCGATTGCTCCACCTCATTCTGATGAAAGACATCGCCATAAGTGACTGTACCATTGGGCGTTTCTGCCCATATTAGGTCGTAAATACTGTCTTTTTCTTGTAAATACATCGCCAGGCGCTCTAAACCATAGGTGATTTCACCCATTACTGGCTTGCATTCCAAGCCGCCGACTTGTTGAAAGTAAGTAAACTGTGTGACCTCCATGCCATTAAGCCAAACTTCCCAACCCAAGCCCCAAGCACCAAGGGTAGGGGATTCCCAATTGTCTTCAAGAAAACGAATATCGTGCAATAAAGTATCAATGCCCAGTTCTTTCAATGATTCTAAATACAGTTCTTGAATATTGTCAGGTGAGGGTTTTAGCACCACTTGAAATTGGTAATAATGTTGCAACCTATTGGGGTTTTCACCATAACGGCCATCAGTTGGACGGCGACAAGGTTGTACATAAGCACAGTTCCAAGGCTCAGGCCCTATTGAGCGCAAAAATGTGGCTGGATGAAAAGTGCCTGCGCCCACTTCGATATCCAAAGGCTGTACAATAACACAACCGTTCTTAGCCCAAAATTCTTGTAATTTTAAAATGATTTCCTGAAACGTCAACATAGAGTTTTCAATAGTTTTAACAAAGCAGTCGATTATAAGGGATTAATTGAAAATTGTTAATGGTTAATTGTGAATTGTTAATTAAGTATGTATAAGCAACTAGAAAGCAGATAATCCAGCAGGATTAATAACCATTTCCCAAATCCTCTGCTCATTTTATGAGTGACAATATTCTTGTTTTTCAAGTTTCATAAATATGCAATACACCATTAAGTTCCTGAACTTGTTTTTTTAACTAGTACTGCAATTAATAAGTTCTGTCTAATTTATACAATCTAGTTTTCT
>CAZLZZ010000188.1:0-6000 GCA_964564165.1 uncultured Alcanivoracaceae bacterium
AAATTTACAATATTTAAATTTTTCTAAAACTGTATAAGATTTAAATTTTTCTAAAACTGTAGAAGATGTAACTTGTACTAAAACTGGCGAAGATGGAACCGGTACTAAAACTGGCGAAGATGGAACTGGTAACAGCACCAAAACCTGCTACTTTATTCTAAAAGAAAACACAAATTTTTAAGTAGAGTTTCCACCCCCCGAAGATAATTATTCGTCATTATATAATTTAATGGCGAATGGTTATTTCAAAAGTGAGTAAGTCTATTGATTGGCTATACCATGCGGCACGTGTCCAGATGTCAGCTTGCTGTCGCTTGCTGATTGGACATGAATCAATTGGTCGTCGAAGAATATATCGGCATCAAAGGCTTTGAGAAATTCGGCTTTATTTAAGCCGCCTAAAAACAAGGCCTCGTCAATGCGGATGCCCCATTTTCTCAAGGTTAAAATCACTCGCTTGTGAGAGGGCGCAGACCGAGCGGTGACCAATGCTGTGCGGATCGGTGTTTCGTCGACCTTGAACAAAGATTGAAGCTGATGCAAGGCCAATAAAAAAGGTTTAAAAGGTCCATCAGTCAATGGAATATAGGCTTTTTTCTGCTCGTTGGCTTTGAAGGCTTCCAAGCCCTGTTGCTTGTATATTTTTTCAGAATCATCAGAAAACAATACAGCATCGCCATCAAAGGCAATTCTTACCTGTGAGTCGGTCTTTTGTTGGGATTTTTGATCGGTATTTTGGTTGCTGATTTGATCAAAATTTTTGGTCATCAAATGTGCTGATGCATGACCTGCTGCCAATGCCAGTTCCACATCTTGATTGTGTGCAGATAAAAACAGGTGCGCACCAAATGCCTTTAGGTAAGCATAAGGAGATTTGCCATTGGAAAAGGCGGCTCGTTGGATGTTGAGCCCATAATGCTGAATAGAGTTGAATATTCGTAAACCCGTGTCTCCATTGTTGCGCGAAACTAGCACCACTTCAACCAATGGAACTTTTGTCTTTGGATGGCTGATTGCTAACAATTTTTTGACCAAACCAAAGGCCATCCCTGGCTTGAGTATTTTGTCCTCATGCGCCAGTTGATAGGCGCGGTACTCATCCACTCCTTTGTCTAAAAATATATCGTGCTCGTCGGTTAAATCAAACAAAGTCCTTGATGACACTGCTATTACCAGTACTGGGGCGTAATCTGGAGGATTAAATGAAGATGTGCCTGGAGGATTAAATGATGAATTAAATGATGAATTGCTCATTGATTATCCTGTCTTCTAAACTGTGATCGGGGTCAAACAACAGTTTCATTGAAATAGAACGGTCTTCAAAAACCTCCACACAATCCACATCCCTGACTTCAAAGTTATCAGCTGTGGCACTAACTGGGCGTTTTTGGCAATCTTGAACTGTAAATTTAACATGCACACTGGCAGGAATAATCGCACCTTTCCAACGCCGAGGCCGAAATGGGCTAATCGGTGTCAATGCTAAAATGTCCGAGCCCAATGGCAATACTGGCCCGTGAGCAGATAGATTGTAAGCAGTAGAACCAGCAGGTGTCGCCAGCATAATTCCATCACCGACCAACTGTTGAATTTTATCTTGTCCGTTGATGGATATACCAATTCTGGATGATTGTCTGGTTTGTCTTAGCAGAGAAACCTCATTAATCGCTAAAGCTTCAAAGTGCTCGCCCTTGGTTGTAGTTGCCAACATTTTTAACGGGTGTAACACGGTCACTTGTGAATTAATCAGTCTTTCTAACAAATCATCTGTATTGAAACGGTTCATTAAAAAACCTACCGTCCCTCTGCGCATACCAAATACAGGCTTTTCATCGCCAATAAACTGATGCAGAGTGCTGAGCATAAAGCCATCGCCACCCAAAGCGATGATAACATCGGCATCTTTTACCCGCACAGTATTCTCGACATACAGTTTCCTTAGTTGGGTATAGGCTTCTTGTGATTTATTGGAGCGACTGGCGACTATGGCTATTTTCATAACTGAATAATAGCACAGATTTGCTTAACATTAATCACTGGGTTGAAAAATAAAAGTTGCAGAGCGAGCAAAAACCGATTCAAATCCTTTGTACGGCAAGGGATCAGCCTTTAGTATGGCGGCAATAATTGATTTTCTGACAATGCTGTTAGCATTACACGGCATACTGATAGTTGCAGTAATCACACCACCCCCAGGAATTTGTTTAACTTTCACATGACAAAGTAGGTTTTTGTTGGCTGATGCAGGTTTATTCCATTGCCTTTCCACCGCAGAAATGACTGCCAATTGATAATGCGCAGCCAGTTGATTGCGCTCATTGGGCTTGACTGTTCCGTCAATACTGCCTATATTCTCTGCTGGAGGAATGTTGTCTTCTTGTGTTATCTTGCTCGCCAAATCTTTTAAATCCTGTTCGGCTTGTTTTCTGCGTTTTTCTACTGCCCGTTTCTTTTTGCGAATTTCTTTGCGTTTTATTTCTCTTTCTTGCGTTTTTTTGCGCTCGATTTCTTGGGCTTTGGTGTCAATTTTAGGTATTTGCGTTTTTATTACTGGCGGGTCTTGTTTTATAGGTTTGACCTCTGGTTTTTTCTCTGGTTTTTTCTCCGGTTTTTTTTCTGGGGTTTTTTCCTTAGGTTCTATCGTTTGATTCTGGCTTGTAGATTTTTTTCTGGGTTTTATTTGCGAGATGTCTATCATAGTTGCTTGAATGGTTGTTCCTTTTACCATTTCAGGAACAATATTAAAGCCGCCAAAGACCAACAATGATCCAGTTATCACCATTAAAATAGCCGTATATACACTGGCTAAAAATTTTACTTTGGTTTCTAACATTTGATTTCTAACATATTGGTTAAATTTCCCTAATTTTCCCTAGTTATTGATCCATTGGTACAGGATCAGAAATCAAACCCACTTTGGTAGCGCCTGCTTGTTGCGCCACAACCATTGCTTCATACGCTCGACCATAATCAACCTTTCTATCTGCCCCAATCAGCACAGGTAGATCTTTGTTGGTCCGAATAAAGGCCGCCAGCTTAATCGCCAATTGTTCTTCTGTTATGGCTTCGAATTCACCGCCTTTGCTTAAAAAGAACTGACCATTTTCATCAATATTAATAATCACTGGTTCGGTTTCTATGGTCACAGTATTGGCATTGGCCTCAGGTAAATTGACCTCAACACCTAGATTTAACAAGGGTGTTGTTATCATAAAAATAATCAGCAAAACCAAGGTTACATCAATGTAGGGTACCACGTTGATTTCTGCCATTAATTTTTTGCGCCTACGCACTATGAACCCACCTGTCTGTGCAATATGGTAGAAAATTCTTCTTTAAAAATATCGTACTGGGTATATAGTCGTTCCACCTTGCTACTGAAATTGTTATAAAATATCACCGCAGGAATAGCCGCAAATAACCCCATAGCCGTGGCAATCAAGGCCTCAGAAATACCGGGTGCAACTAGTGCTATTGTGGCTTGAGTAACATTTGCCAAGGCCTGAAATGAAATCATAATACCGATAACAGTTCCCAACAAGCCCACATAAGGGGTTATCGAACCAATGGTTGCCAAAAATGGCAAATGGCTTTCTAAACTGTCAATTTCTCGGTTCAAAGCAATGCGCATTGCCCTATCGGCGGACTCTGTTGCTTTGGCTCCTGATTTAGAACTTTTGCGAGTCCGTAGAAACTCTCTAAAACCTGATTCAAATATTTGTTCCATCCCCTTGGCTTTCTTATTTTGTTTTATTAATGTATCGTACAATCTATTTAAGTCCACACCCGACCAAAAGGTTTCCTCAAACTTTTTACTGCTTGATGTAGCAGTCTTCAAAGTCATCCACTTGGCAAAAATAATCCACCAAGAAGTCACCGACGCCATAACCAGCAGTATCATAACCGCTTTTACTGCCAAACTGGCGCTCATCACCAGTTCTAAAATGTTAAAATCTGCACTCATTTCATTAAATCCTCTCTTAATTTATTGGGCAATGCCACCACCCTAAAGTTATCTGCCTGTAAACATGCCGCTTTAATCAACACTGTTGCCAGCAATTCTTTGTCTTGATTGTACATTTCTTGATAGATATCCATGCTGGCCCTTTTTATTTTCTTCAATTGACTGGTTACTGTTAACGCATCATCCATGTATGCGGGTTTTTTAAATTGAATATCAGCACGGGTTACCACGTAAATCATGTTCAATTGTTTTTGCATGTCAGACTGTACCATACCATTTTCCCTTAACCAATCAGTCCGCGCACGTTCAAAAAAGTTCAAATATCTGGAATGATAAACCACACCACCGCCATCTGTATGTTCATAATAAACACGGTATTTGTATTCGTACTTTGGGAAATCTGCCATTAAATCGCCTCTTGTTTGACAACATCAAAAATTTTCAAGTTATTTTAACCGAAAGCAATACCAATGAAACAATTTTAGTGATTGAATCTAAACTTGGTGTAAAATAGTCTTATTTTTATACAAACCACATGAAATTGTCTATGTCAAAACTCAATATCATCATTCTTGCTGCTGGCAAAGGCACGCGAATGAAATCCAAAACGCTTAAAGTTTTACAACCTTTTTCGGGCACAACGATTATTGAGCATGTTTTACACACCAGTTATCAATTGAACCCTGATAAAATCATCATGGTATATGGACACCAAGGAGAACAATTAAAAAAACACTTAGGAAAACACTTAACGGATAAAAATATCCTTTGGGTAGAACAAGTCAACCCCAATGGCACTGGACATGCAGTACAATGTGCCTTGCCCTTGCTGGATGATAAAGCAAAATGTTTGGTATTGGTTGGTGACGCACCCTTGGTTGCTATAAAAGACTTAGAAAAACTCCTGGTTCACACCTCTGCGGTATTAACTGCCAAAGTCAGTAACCCATTTAATTATGGGCGCATCATTAGAAATATCGATGGCAGTATTCAAGCAATTGTTGAAGAGAAAGATGCCAATTCGGCACAAAAACAAATCAATGAAATCAACTCTGGCATCATTATGACCAGCACTGAAAACCTAAAACAATGGCTTTCACAAATTAATACCAACAATGTACAGTCAGAATTGTATTTAACCGACATTATCGCACTGGCACAACAACAAGGACAAGGACAAAGTTTCCAAGCCACTCAAGCAGAAGATGAACGCTGCATCAATGGCATCAATGACCGAGTACAACTGGCAAACAACGAAGCCATCAAACAAGACATGTTGCGGGAAAACCTAATGCTACAAGGCGTGACTATGCTTGACCCAAAAGGTGTCCAAATTCGTGGGTTTGTGGATTGCGGGCAAGACATTACCATTGATGCAGGGGTGATTTTAGAAGGGAACAATAAAATCGCCGATGATGTAACCATTGGTGCTTATTGCATTATCAAAAACTGCACTTTGGGCAAAGGCACGCGAATTGCTCCCCACTCAATGTTAGAAGGGGTGATTACTCAAGGTGATTGTGATATTGGGCCTTATGCCCGTTTACGCCCTGGCACTGTTATTGGCACACAAGCCAAAGTCGGTAACTTTGTAGAAACAAAAAAAACCACCATCGGCCGCAACTCAAAAGCCAGTCATTTAAGCTATTTGGGCGATTGTGAAATTGGAGACAACGTCAATATTGGCGCAGGAACTATTACTTGTAACTACGATGGTATCAATAAATTCAAGACCATTATCGAAGATGATGTATTCATCGGTTCGGACACACAATTAATAGCACCAGTCACCATTGGCAAAGGCGCAACCATCGGAGCAGGAAGCACAATAACAAAAGATGCACAAGCTGAAAAACTCACCCTATCAAGAGCCAAACAAACAACCCTTGAAGGCTGGAAAAAACCCACTAAAAATAATTGAATATGAAAACCATCAAATCCCAAGAAAAATTCAATTCTAACGGAACCCGGACTTGACCCACCAACTCTACCGCTGGTAACTTTTAAAAGGCGAGGCTAAAGCCTCACTTCCTATG
>CAZLZZ010000189.1:0-5937 GCA_964564165.1 uncultured Alcanivoracaceae bacterium
TTACTTTTCTTTGATTTTGGAATCGTGATAAATACCCTTAACTTAGTGCCATTCGACTCTGACCCCACTGATTATGACCCCACTGATTATTACATCGGAGGCACCAACAAGGGGATGCCACTACGGAGGTGAAATGTTATCTATTCGCGCAATAAATCATTAATCGAGGTTTTGGCTCTGGTTTGTTCGTCCACAGTTTTTACAATCACGGCGCAACTTAATGAATGGCTGCCATCTTTAGCCGGCAAGTTACCAGGTACCACAACCGAGCCAGCAGGCACATAGCCATAAGTGATTTCTTTGGTTTCGCGGTTATAAATTTTGGTACTTTGAGAAATAAATACACCCATAGACAAAACACTGCCTTTGCCTATGCGGACACCTTCAACCACTTCTGAACGCGCGCCAATAAAGCAATTGTCTTCAATAATAGTTGGCGAGGCTTGTAAAGGTTCTAATACTCCTCCAATACCAACGCCGCCTGATAAATGTACGTTTTTACCAATTTGGGCGCAACTGCCCACTGTTGCCCAAGTGTCAACCATGGTGCCTTCACCGACATAAGCGCCAATATTCACATAACTGGGCATGACAACCACGTTCTTGCCTAAAAATGCGCCCATTCTTACGGTGGCAGGAGGCACGATTCGCGCGCCAACTTTCTCAAAGTCGGCTTGACTGGCATTGTGGAAACGACAGGGTACTTTGTCGAAATAATTGTGACTTGTGCCTTGGGTGACAGTGTTGTCATGAATGGAAAAATACAACAGCACTGCTTTTTTCAACCACTCATTAACTTGCCATTGGTCATTGTCTACAGGCTCGGCAACTCTGGCTTGCCCCGATTCTAATAATTGAATGGTTTGTGCAACTGTGGTTTGGTATTTTTCAGCCAATTGTATTTTTGAAAGGGTGTTTCTTTCTAACCATGCTTGCTCGATTAATGTTTGTAATTGTTTCATAATGATTCCAGTAATTTGTTTTTTAATTGCTCTAGTTGTTGCTTGTTTAAGGCTTGTTGGTCTATATTTAGCCAATAAGTATTTTCTGCTCTGGCTCCAATAGTGACAATTTTGGCAGCATTGATGGAAATATTCAAGGACAACAGTATTTTGGCAATTAATGCCAATAGTCCATGGCGATCTCGGCAGATTACTTCAATCATGCTTTCATGCGTATTGTTTGATTTTAGAACAATGATTTTGGGAGTGATTTTGAATAGTTTTTCACTTTTCGGGGTGAATTTAGATAAATTTACATCGTGAAACTTGCCACCAATCAACGATTTACTTAATTCAGCAATCATTCTGTTTTGAATTTTTTCATTGCTATCGGTAATACAATGTACCGTATTTAATGCATAATTATCTGGGGTATTGTTAATGTTGGCATCAACAATATTAAAGTTGTGCTTTTCTAAAATAGAAGCCATCAAGTAAAATAAGCCTTTGAAGTCTTTGCAGTAAATCAAAAACTCAACTGCATTGTCTTGTTTTTCTATTTTTGTTTTGCTGTTTGATTTCGGTTGTGTATTTGAAATTTTGGCAACAATAGGGCTTGGTTGTTTTTTTATTAGCTGTTGAATCAGTTGAGATTTTTGTACATTGTTTGCGTTTGTATTTGCGTCTACGTCCGAATGACTGGTTGAGCATTTTTGATCAGTCAGTTCTTGTTTGGTTTTTGTAAATAACTCATGCAATAAGCTTTCCTTAAAGCCGTTCCAAAGCTTTGGGTCTGTTGCTGAAATATCTGCAATGGTCAGCAGATACAAAGCCCGGAGCTTTAGCAATGTATCCACTTGTTTTGTAAAAGATTTAATGGTCGCGATATCATTGAGGTCTCTTTTTTGCGCCACTTCACTCATGATTAAGTGGTATTTAACTAGCCAAACAACCAACGCAGTATCATTAGAGTTGATCAGGTGAGATTCGCAAAATTCTTGCACATCAATAGCTCCTAGGTCAGCATGGCGGCCTTCTCTGCCTTTGGCAATATCATGGTACAAACCCGCTATGTAAACCAAATAAGGCTTATCAATATTGTTAAATATTTCATGGGCTCTTTTTACATCGGTTTTGTTGTGTCGAAGTAAGCACAGGTTTCTCAATGTAAATAGACTGTGTTGATCAACGGTATAAATATGGAACAAGTCAAATTGCATGCGACCCACAATCTTACCAAATACGGGCAAATATCTGGCCAATATTCCTAGTCGGTTCATTTGGTTCAATACCGAAGCGACTTTGTTCTTTTGTTGAAATATTTGGATGAATTGTTGTTTAACTTGAAGATCGTTTCTAAAACTTTCATCTATCTTCAAAATATTGTGTCGCATAGCCCTGACCGTATCTGCGCGAATGCCCTTGATGTTTTTGTTATTCTGAATCAGTAAAAAAGTTTCAAACCAGACACTATGACTAGACTGGAGCAATTGTGTGTCTTTGATTTCTAAAAAGTCATTCACCCTATGAAATCGTTGATTGATGTCTTGAATGGTGTCTTTTTGTTTGCCCTTTAAAATATTCTCATCAAACAACTGTAACAACCTTGAATTCATGCGTTCTAAGCGCATGGTATTGCGATAGAATATTTGCATAAACTGTTCTACAGCAGGGTTCTTTATGCCCTCATCGTGAAAGCCAAAGATTTTCGCGAGTTTTAATTGATAATCAAACAAAACACGGTCTTCTTTGCGTTTGGCAATGATGTGTAAGGCAAATCGAACTTTCCATAAAAAATTTTGACCTTTCATTAAACGGATATATTCATGCTCGGTTAAGAAACCTTCATCCACCAATTCATGCAATGAGTTGGTTTGAAAAAACCGTTGAGCAACCCAAGAAACCATTTGAATATCACGCAATCCACCTTGTCCTTGTTTGATATTGGGCTCAACATTAAAGGTCGTATCGCTGTATTTTTTGTGCCTTTGTTTTTGCTCGTTTAATTTGGCTATATAAAAATCTTCGCCTTTCCAGATTTTTTTTGCGGTGACTTTGCTTTCCATCTGTTCAAATAGTTTTTTATTGCCACGAATAAATCGCGCTTCCATCAAATTGGTAGCAACCGTTACATCATCTTTGGCTTGTACCTGACACTCTAAAGGCGTGCGAACACTTTGGCCTGTTTCTAAACCTATGTCCCAAAGGGTTTGTACAAAAGAACGGATGGGCTCACTGAATGGGTCGTTATTGTTTGTATTGTTTGGAACAAGTATTAACAAGTCAACATCAGAATAAGGGTGGAGTTCACCTCTGCCAAAGCCACCAACAGCAACCAATGTAGGTAAGTCCAATTGAATGCTGTGTTTCCAAATTTGTAGAATAATTTGTTCAACTACCCAAGCACGAGACTTAACCAATTGATACACTTCTACGCCTATATGGAAGTCTTCAATCATTAAAGCATCGGCTTTGTTCAATAAAGATTTATAAAAGGCAATTAAATTTGATGGCGGTTGGTTGAACACAAGCACATCCAGATATTTTTCAGCATATATGGGGGGTGCTAGTGTTGCCATTTAGTAATCGAATCGATAATTGTCAGAGACCGTCAGTACCTCTACTCCTGTATCGGTAACAACCATTGTATGTTCCCATTGAGCAGACAAGCTTTTGTCTTTGGTGATTACCGTCCATTCATCTGCCAATAGTTTAGAGTGACGTTTACCAATATTAATCATCGGTTCGATGGTGAAAGTCATGCCTTTTTGTAGCTTCAAGCCTTGACCTCTATTGCCATAATGCAGTATTTGGGGTGATTCATGAAACACTTTGCCAATGCCATGTCCGCAGTATTCACGGACTACTGAAAATTTATGTTTTGCAGCATGTTGTGCGATGGCAAATCCAATATCGCCCAGTTGTACACCTGGTGCCACCATGCGTATACCTATCTCCATACATTCTTTGGTCACATCAATAAGTTTTTGTGTGCGTCCAGGGATTTTACCCACCACAAACATGCGAGAAGTATCACCATGCCACTCATCTTTTATGACAGTTACATCAATATTGACAATATCACCATTTTTGAGTTTTTTATCCGCAGGGATACCGTGACAAATCACATGATTCACCGAAGTACAAATAGATTTAGGAAAACCATTGTAATTCAACGGAGCAGGGATGGTTTTTTGTTCATTGACCATATAATCATGGCAAATTCTATCTAACTCAATGGTGGTCACGCCTGCTTTTACATGTGGTTCAATCATATCCAAAACTTCGGCTGCCAAACGACCAGCCACACGCATTTTTTGGATTTCATCTTCAGTTTTTATAACTATTTGCACAATATTTATTAATGATTTGTTTGTTTAATGTTGTATTGTAATGCAAATTATCTAGATTACTTATATTTAAGTTAAATAATATTAAAACCAAGCATAGTGGCATTTACTTAAGACAGTGAAAGAGCTAAAAGTGTAATTTACCATGAAGCAACTATGTATTAAATCAAAGGTTTTTTCAATAAATTCACACAATAGTATGTAAAGCTCAAGAACATTGCTATCATTAACAGTAAACCATAAACACTCAAAGTAGGGATGATACGAATTCCCGAAGATCCTGTTAAATTGATGGTTGTAGGGCTAGAGGCAGCATTACTGATTACATCAAATGACTCGCTAAAATTCCCTTCACCAAGTGGATTGAATGTTACGATAAAATCACATGATTCTATAGGTGTCAATGTTAATGGCAATGCAAGGCAACTGCCACCAATAATGCTAAAAGCCGTGTTTGGATTGGTCAATGAAGCAATGGTTACATCACCTGTACCGCTATTGGTTAGAGTTACCGTTTGGGTGTTGCTTTCGCCAGTAAAGACCACGCCAAAATCTAAAGTAGAGTTACTTAATGACAATGTGTTATCGCTACAAGTAATAATGATATCGCTAATATTGCCACCATTGACTTGACCACTGGAATTAGCAATGACACAATTTTGCGTAACAGGTTGTTGTGTTACTGCAATTGCATAGTTGCTTAAATTGTCAAGAGCAGTGATAAACCTGAAATTACCATTGGTATTAATATTTATTGTGTCCGTGTTATTGTTTTGTAATGAAACTGCGCCGTTTAAACCGCTTACTGTACCTGATAGTACTGCTTGTACATTGACCATTTGAGTTGCAGTACCCACATGCCCTTGTGAATCTGTAGCAGTCCACGTGATGCTGTGCATGCCAACAGCAAAAGGTCCAATAGGACTGGCAGTTGCGGTTAGATCTGGTTGGTCAATATCTGTTACAGTTGCGGTTCCCAATGTTACTGCTGTTGTAGCCCCAGTGGATTCAATAACAATATCAGTAGGGGCAACCACTACTGGAATTTGGGCTTCAAAAGCGCCTAAATCGCGAATCCCATCAACGGAAAATCCACGTTGATCGGAGGTGGTCGAATTGCCATCACCTGCATCAAGGGCTTGGCTGCCAGCCAATATTGCATGGGTCATGGTAGCTCCACCGTTGTCGCTTAAGTCACCTACGGTAAGCGGATCTAATACAGTAGCAATCAAACCCGGACAACCAACAATGGGGTTTGGGTTGGGATGGGTTGTGATGTTATTGCTGCCATTGGTTATGGCAAATTGAAAATTTCTACAATCTGGGTCGCTATGTCCGGTATTGTTATGAAACAATGTGTTCTGTAGATTGCTAATGATTCCTCCTTCATTGTGAATTGTCGTGCCTAATGAGTTATTCGAAAACGTGGTATTTTGTATGGTGTTTATGGTTGCTTCAAGAACAGTTATTACCGAACCAGTCTCACCTGCATTGTTCGAAAAAGTACTGTTTTCTATGGTGTTAATGTCCGTTGATGGAGTCATTGCAATTGCACCGCCTAAACTAGATGTGTTGCCAACAAATAAACTGTTACGAATCAAAGTAATAGTGCCACTGTCATGATTAATTGCTCCGCCATCTCCACG
>CAZLZZ010000190.1:0-5868 GCA_964564165.1 uncultured Alcanivoracaceae bacterium
TCATAATAAGTTTCTGCAGCAAGATATTGACCACTCGGGTTTTGAACCAGTTGTAGATACTCACTCGATTTAAGGTATAGGGAAGCAATTTGATCAAGTGTTTTAGCATGTAGTACAGATGCAAACAATGTTGCAATTAAAAACTTAGACATAGTTTATTGTTATTGGTCTTTATCTAGTTCATTGTTAAATTCTAAAAATGGATCAGGGTTTTTCCCAGAGTATACCAGAGGATACTTTTCTATAAGAGACGGGAATTTTTCTTTAATATATAAAAAAATATTGGTTGAATTATTTATCATGTTGTAAGAATAGACAATATCATCTCTTTTATTCCGCCATCCGTTGAAGTCCAAGGTCCCTGGGTAATTTAATTTTCCTGCTTTTACTTCAAAAACAGTCAGTTCCTCTTCTATCTCAAATGTATAGGTCGTATTTCCTGAATAACCGCGGCCCTCTTTCCAATAATACTTGCCAGCTGGCAACTTGATGATTTTCATTTGTGCACCGGGTCTTAATTTTTTCATAGAGTAAACAGGGAATACTTTACCTGGTTTGCCCAAGCTAATCTTTGCTATTCTAAAATTAATATCGATAAGAATCACGACAAGACCCTCATTAGGCTTTAAGCCTTTTTTTTGTTTAAAATCGATAATTTTTTCTTTCGATAAAGCGTTACCAATGAAAAGTAACAGCAATATAGTCATAATTTTTTTCATAATTTCATCCTATAGAATTTTAATTGATTATAAATATTAATCAGCAATAATCAATCATTACCCTGTATTCAAATAAATAACGGTGCTAGTAGTTACTACTCATACCCACTGTCATTAGCGAGCAACGAAAAAACTATCCTCTCGTTTGCCTCCCCTTTTTGGGTTACGACACGGCGATTAGTTACAAATATCTAAATAATAAATACTAAAAAAGGAATTGTATGGTTTAATCCCTTCATGAATTTAACCAACCACCAAAAAGGCTTAGCCGCTGGATTATTTTGTTTTATTTTTTGGGGCTTTGCTCCGATTTATTTTAAATTTCTGCAACAGGTTCCAGCTGTTGTTATTATTGCACATAGAATTATATGGGGCGCATTTTTTTTATTGGTTTTTTTGGCGATACGTGAACGCTCGAAACTATTTAAAACTTTAAAAATCACTTATAAACAACTGTTTGTATTATTGATTAGCGGACTATTGGTTGCCAGTAATTGGTTGATGTTTGTGTGGGCTGTAACGAACAATCAAATCTTGGCGACTTCACTGGGTTATTTTATCAATCCTTTGATCAATATTTTATTGGGTGTGTTGTTTTTACATGAAAAATTAAGCAAACAGCAGTCGGTTGCAGTTGCTATAGCTGCTTCTGCAACATTGTATTTAGGGGTTTTTATTGGGGAGCCACCTTGGATTTCTTTGTTTTTGGCAATAACATTTGGCCTGTATGGTTTGGTGCGCAAAAAATTAGAGGTGCGTCCTCTGATTGGCTTGTTTTGGGAAACTGTTGTTCTAATAGCTCCTGCAATAATATACCTTGTTTTATTTGCGCCACCTCTGTTCTTAACAGATAATCTATCAAATGGCTTATTAAACAATAAATCAAGCCAATATATGCTTTTGTTCTTCGCTGGATTGGTCACTGTGTTGCCTTTAATTGGTTTTAATTTTGCCGCTAAGAAACTGTCATTGACCCTTATCGGATTTCTTCAATACATTGCCCCCACTTTGAGTTTTATAATCGCTGTGTTATATTATGGTGAAATATTCACACTGGGACACAAGGTTGCTTTCGCAGGTATTTGGTTGGCACTATTGATAGTCAGTTGGTCACCTTTTAAAAAATTGATACAAAAAAACAAACACGTATGACTCTTATAACCATATATACCATTGGAGCGGCTCAAGGATTATTATTGGCGATAGCTTTGTGGCGAAAAACAGCCAACATTTCTAGCAATAGAGTATTGTCGGTTTGGATGGTATTCTTGGTGTTTGATTTGTCCATGAAAACCATCTACCTCAATGACCACAATACGCCCTTAATTTCAGGTTATTTGATAAGCCTGTTATTCCCTTTTGTGCATGGCAGTTTTTTCTATATGTATGTTAGAACCCTTGTTTTACAGTTACCATTACAAGTAAAAGACATGGTTCATTTTTCTGCATTTATTATTTTTATCGGACTTAATTTTCCAGTTATTATGAATCCATCATTGTTTATAACACAAGGCCCGGTTTTTTCTAATGTAATTTTGTTTGTGTACAGTGTTAGTTATGTTATTGCCGGGTTATATTTGGTGGCTAGATACCGCATGAATTTATCGCAACAGAAAGTTGATATTCAGGGCGTTGATTTAAAGTGGTTATTAATTATGTCTTATTGCCAAATAGTTATTTGGATTATTGCAGTAAGCCAATGGTTGTTCTCCTTTCAAAATAACACCAGTGGGATAATCTATATTGCCGTATCGCTTTGGATAATATTAACAGGCTATTTAAGCCTTTCTCAACAGAATGTGCCAATCATCAAAGAACTCAAAAATAATGACTGCAAAAAGCATGACAACGATGAACGATTTGAAGAAGTAGGTATTCGTTTGAATGAATTGATTGAACACAAGAACATTCACTTACAATCCAGTTTAACCATTGGCACTCTAGCTAAGTCTTCGGGATATCCCGAATACCTTATTTCTCTTTATATAAATCGAGTACATGGCGTGAATTTTCGAGACTATATCAATGAATTGCGCATTAAAGAGGCAAAAAAATTACTCCTTGAAAACAACAAACAAACCGTATTGGATGTTGCCTATGAATGTGGATACAATTCTAAATCCACATTCAACAGTGCGTTTAAGAAAATAACTGGCCAAACTCCCAGTCAATTTAGGCAGGCAAAGCATTGAGATTTTTTCTGCGTTTATAAATAATTATTTCACAAAGCATTAAATTCAATACCCAGCACAACCAAGAAATAGGCAAATATACGGTTAAAAATGGCAGTTCTAAAACCCCAAATCCTACTCCTAAATAAATTCTGAAGGTAATACCAGCTGAAGTCAAAGCGATACTGCGATAGATCCACCTTTTGTGCTGTTTTATGTTTCCATTGATCGCGTAAGTCACTGCTATGATAGTTGTGAACAACCAAAATATCGACATCATCCTAAAACCCCATTCTGCAATGGGACCACCTGTGGCATTAAAAGACATAATAAATCCGGAAATCCCGCCAAACAAAACCGCAATAAAATACAAGTAGCCAATTGTCTTGTGCGTTTTTTTAGAAAATGAACGCAGCTTTCTACTTAATTGAAATGGCACCAATAATAAGGATAGCCCTGCACCAAAGAAATGTGCTGGTATTTCCAATCCAGAATGAGCAAATTTAATTGCTAAAGTGTCATAAGGACTAATCACTTTATACATATAATAAAAGGCATAAGCTGCTACCCCAAAACACAATAAGCTGTATATTGCAAAAACCGATAATTTAAAAATCTTAACCACTTGACCACCTGTTTGAACTAGTAAGGCTTTAATTATGATTAAAAATAGTTTTAATTCGTCCGAATTGGCGGTTTCGTACCATTGTTTTTGTCTTTGCTTGTTGAAAACTTCAACAATGTTACAACAAAACCGGCAAATAACCCTAGTAAGTGCACCTGTTTTAGTGAATGCCAAATAACACCCTTGCTATTGTAAACAGCATTTGAAAGGTGAAACATATAAAGATAAAAGCCAGCTACAAAACAACAAAGTTCAATATACCTTTTGTTCTTAAACATTTCACCCATAGCCAAGCCAGGAACAACATATAACAACCCAGAAAAGCCCACGTAAAATCTTACATCTGAAAACAATAAATAGGTATCGATTAAAACTATTGCAACAACAAAGCCTTTTATTATACTTACCATTGGTGAAGGAAATATATACATAAACAAGCCCAGTGCCAATAAATTCCCCACTAAATGCTGTATATCGTAATGGACAAAATGAGCTGTTATTAATTGCCATAAGTGGAACTCGTTAGAATAAAACCCCAATCCAGCACTGTCATTCCAATAAACCATACTTGCAGTTGTGCATACAACTGCAATACAATTGACCAATAAAAAATTACCTTTGTTTAACGGCATTATAGGTTTTTAATAGTACAATTAGAAATAAAAACCCAAGCAACAGCAATGAAACAGAACCACCAGTATAACCTTTTCTGTGTTTAACCTTGATTCGATCATGACTGTCTTTTTTGCGCAATCTTTGTTCAAAATTTGATAACTCTACTATCAAATTACTTTGCATTTGCGACATTGAAATTTCAAACTCTTTGTTTTGATTGGTGCGATAAGCTTGTGATCGATAAGCTTCTGGAACAATTTTGTTTTTTGAACTACTGGTGCCTGCTGCTCGAAACAAAATGCTGCGAGAATCCACATCAATAACAGCCATATCAATCAAGGTATTGATTTGATAGCCTGTTCCTGGAAAGATATAAGCACCCACAATTGTTAAATAGCTTAAAGACAATATGTTTTCTTTGGCGTTGACAATTTGATCATAGCTGACCAATGCAATCACATCCAATTGGTATAAATTTTTTATTTGTTCCAAGGTTTCATAACCTTGTGAATTTTGTAAATACATCTCAGGAATAACAATTATTTCACTGACATAGTGTTTGTTTTTAAAGCTGGCTTTTATGTTTTCAAGTAAAGTGTTTTTAAGTACTGGAGAAATGATTTTCTTATTACTTCTATCAGGAATATAAGCCAGTCCGATTCGCAAAGGCAAGTTTAAAACTGGGCTGGGTTTATCGGATAGTGGCACCTTTCCTTGGGGATACAAAAAACCGACCAATGACGTGGTATGGGTATAGCGTTGACGATATTCACCAAAAATAGCACAACTGCTTAAAGAAAGAATACAAATAAACAATACTAAGCGAGACATATAAAACTCCTAAAATGAATTAGGCTTATAGTCAGTTATTCAAACGGTTGTTTCAATTGTTTCAACAAATGTAGCACTATAACAACTAAATGTATTAAATTCTAATACTTTACAGGAGGTTAAATTTTTTGAGCTCTTCTCCTTTGCTCAAACCGCTGAGCTTTTTCGCCATTTTATAATGGTCTCGACAAAACCACGCTTGTCCGGCTGGGTGTCCAACAAACCCTAACTGCTCAAATCGCTTATTGTATTGGATATCGGCCTCTGTCAATTTAAAGTACACTAATCCTCCTTCGGAAATTGATGCTACAAAGTCACGGTCACATATTTTACAAATCGGTGGTTTCATCAATTATTCTAAATTTAATACCAACTGCCCCATGCAATTTCAGGAAATAATAAATTGTCTATTTCAATTTGTTCCATTTCACGTTTTCTGTTAATAGGTTCCATCATTCTTTTTATCCTTGCAAGATCTTTTGTGTCTAGATTTTTCATATCTAACCCTATAAATTTATTGAGATCAAATTTTCCTGAATCTACTGTTTTTGTAAAGCTTTTTAAGTCCTCATAATATTTCAACTTAAGTTCTTTGTATCGTGGTATTCCCAAAAGTTTAATAAAGTCTTGGTTGGCTTCAATATAGATTTCATTAAGTTGGTTAAAAATAGAATTTATTTCATATTGTGATTTTACGATATTAAATCTAGGCACATGGTGATAATTTTTACCGACATTAGGTCGCCATTTTATGTAGAGTGCCAATGATTTTTCCAAAATTGGAATATTATTGATTAATTTTAAGCGAATGACTGGGTTAACATCCTCTAAACTAACTGTTTTTAATTTTTCTACTCCCTTAAACAACTTGTTTGATTTTAAGGGTTTTAAGCGTTCATCCAATTGG
>CAZLZZ010000191.1:0-5804 GCA_964564165.1 uncultured Alcanivoracaceae bacterium
ACCGCAGGAACTGCCGCAAATGAAAACCCTGCCTATTTATTTTTTACCGGTACTTCTTCTCATCGACAATACATTAGCTTTATCAGAAACACATTCAAAGATATCGTTATGGGGGGGGAATTCAGGGATAATCATATTTTATTCAATGGATGACGTGGTGTTAGAACATAATTATTTTGAGAATACAGAAACAAGATATGGGGTGCGATTTAAGGCCAATACTCGTTATTCTTCATTTCGTGCCAATAAGTTTGAAAACTCATTAGATGACATAAGTTTTGACTTCAGAAATGGGTCTGATGGGTCAAGTAGTCAGAGTGGGGGGTATTCTGAATTTGTATGGAATAAAGTTGAAAACAATGGTGGTGCCGCTATAAGAACCAATTGGGGTGGCGGTGGCGGCGGGCCATCTTTTATCATGCGCAATAGTATGACGGGTAGTCTCGGTACTTTAGATACGGGTCATACAACTTTCTTTGAATACAATGTACACACGGGAGGGTTGCCTTCCAGTTGGACCCCTTTTTAAATATTCAATCAACTGAAATTGACACCAATGGTAATTTAACAGGTGCAACCAGAACCAATTATTTAGGCACTCGTGGAGCTGAAATAAGGACTATAGAAAATAATTAGTGTAATTTTGTTCCTGCTCCACAATATTCAATAGGTTTCTAAGTTGTTTTCCGTATGTATCGGCTTGTAGGGGTAATCCCATTCGTCATCTATTCAAACCCATTTGTAAAAATCACATCAGCATCCCAACAGTCAGCACAAAGTTGTATGCCAGCTGTATTGGTAATGCCATCATTATCGAATACAAAAAGGTATAGTGAGTTGTTGTTACCGTTTTTGAAGGAACCCAAGTTAAGTTTGAAACTTATGTTTGTATCGTTCCATGAATCTGGCAGTTGGATTTCAGCATGAGTTGCTTCGCTAAGGATGGATGAATTGGCCAGTATGACTCGTTGCAGGGTGTTGTCCATATATATTTCACCAAATTCGTGTTCTTTGATAAGCCTGGTTTTTTCCGTTAAATCCTATCAATGCAATCGTTGGGCTTAGATCTATGTCATCACGAATTACATCTGAAATATCAAGACTGATATGCAATTCACTGTTGATCCATGTGCGGTAAGTATTATTAGCGAGATCCAGTTCAGCTTCCATGTGATTCCACCTGCCAATACGCAAGTGGGTGTCGGTTCCATCAGGGCTGATACCATCGATGGATGTTAGGTCCTGAGTCCACGACAGACGCAAGCCAGTACTTCCAGATTCTTCTTCCCATATTCGTAAGTATTTATTTGAACCTGGTGAAAGAAAAGTCGTCGGCTGAGTACCTTTAGGTAAAATTGCACTTGCACCGCTGCTAACACCTTCAATTCTGGCATTTTGTAGTGAATTTGAGGACCCAACGGATAACGCAATAAAATGCAGCCAACCATCATCATCAAGCCATAAGATTTCGCCTTGAAATATTCCTGCAGTAGGAGAGTCAATTATTAGTTTTTCTCCGGGGTGATATGGATTATCACCCATCTCAAATGTACCTTCTATATCGGTTGCTTGCCAACGCCAGTAATGCACAGCGTCACGCAAAGGCTGAAATATAGAGTTTTTCATTATTGCCTGTGGTAGTTGTACCACCGTACGCATAAGGCCAGCCGAGAAATCCACTAAAGCCGTTAAAAGTATAGTGAGCTGTTATGTTGTCATGACGGTGCGCCTGAGCGTATGTAATAAGTACTGGGGAGGCGCCAAACGATGTATTAGATGGTTTCGACCAATAAAAACCAGGCGAGTCGCGAAGCATAGGAGAGCCTTCTGGCAAACTGCCTTGACTATTATCCAATGTGCCATTTACGTAGGCCTTGTCAGAAAAATCATAAAGAATAGGAGCGGCTTGATTTTTCGACCCAAACCCAGTGCCGTTAATGGTTACTATGACTCCCTCTACAGGATGTATGCCAGAAAATGAAGCTGAACCTATTGGGACGGCAAGGGAAGGTGTCGACCACATTACTAGAACAATGATGGATAGGAGATTTGTTCGTCTGGTGATATTGAGCATGTTATTCCGATTTTTTATTATAAACTTACGGTGTGATTTGCTTGCCAATGGCGTTAAAACCACCATTTTCATCTATAACGTAAAGATACAATGGTGTCGTAGCATCAAGCCCGCCTAGATTTACCTCTACCGTAATACTCGTGTCGCTCCATGCGGTCGGGATTTGAATTTCACGATCAGTACAGGTGCTTTCGGTATTTCCAGCACAAATTACAACATGATGCCAGCTGTCATCAATGTAGAGGGAATCGTAGTAAACAAAAGAACCAGGTTGTGCCCCATTTGATACTTGCGATTGAAAAATCGAAGAATAGGGTTCTGGGTGATCAGCATTTCGATCGACAAATGGTCGATCTGAGGCGAGTATGCCGTTCATAAAAAATAGCCAAAGGGCATCAGAAACACCAACTTCGGACGATACTTGATAAAAAACTTCCTGAATCAGCCATTGAAAAGGAATCTGGGAAATTGGGTTGAGAAAATCTCGGTAAAATAGGGTTCCATCAGTAAACTCTCTACCGATATTGTAATCGGCGTTATGAGCACCCTGTGCGCCAATAAAGGTATTGTTTCTGGTATCAAGATTCCAGTAGCGTATCGTTTTATAATTAAAGGTTCTAAGAATACCGTTTGGAAATGCTATTGAGCCTTCAGAATTAGTCATGGTTGTAGTGCTTGTTGCCATGCTTTCGCCAAATATAAAATCGACAGGGAATTCATTATTGATTGTACCGTCAATATTATTATAGAAAACACCACAACGAGTGGTTTCTGTAACAACCTGCCTGACTACACCGGTGGCGCCAGATTCACCACCTGTTATGGTGTCACCTATGTTTATATCTGCGCATAAGACACCGGTTACGCGAGTCCTAAGTGCGATGTTTTCAACAACATCAAAATCTTCATGGAGTTTTCGGTGCAAGTATATCCGTGTTTTATTGCTGCCAAACTCTACCTTGCCCAAGGCAGCACCAGTTGATAAGCCGTGATCCCATCTGACCGCTTGTGTTGAGCCAGGTGCCGTTATAACAGAACTGATTTCCCCACTAAATGCACCATCCCAACTATTTTTGCGACTAAGACCACTAGATGGAATTGTGCCCATGTCGGCTTTCCACCAAAAAAGTGGAGCAGCATTTTCTTTAGTGGTGAAGTTCAGGCCAGTAATTGTAATAATAGAACCATTGGTTACATTTCCTAGCACATTATTGATTACAACATTGGTCGCTGATCCTGGCCCAAGAGAAGAGTTGTTTTCAAAGCTACTTTTAAATATAATTTGTGCGTTTGCATTAAAAGCGCAAATAAAAACTGAGTTGAAAATTATTTTTTTAATCATGACTGTCTCGAATTAAATAAGATGCCTATTAGCCGTAGAAGAAAATCTTAAATTAGTAATTTTTGGCTAATATTATGGATAATACCACATAAATAGTTACCATAAATTAATGAAAAACCTAACTCAAACCCTCTTTATCACGTTACGGTTCCTGTTCTCGGACAAGCACCTTACAAAATTATTTGAGCTATTTCAAATCCCAAGCATCAACCCAATTGATTTGGGATTGTTTCATTTTAAATTCCTTCATTAAAACCGTCTCCATCTCCGGCATGTGCGCAGCACCGTAGAAAATGGCAAATGTTTTGTGTCCCTTTTCCATTTCTTGACGCAATACTTTGAGTGCTTTTAAGTTTCTTGTAGTCACCAATGTAGAACCATTGTTGCCTTCAATGGCATTCATCATTGGGTCTATTTGCATAAGCTGTTTCGCAGCAATTACTTTTAAATCACGTTCCTTATTTGGAGAAAACATTGCCATAATTAGGTCCATATCATTAACAGCATTGGGGTTGGTGGCTTGTTGCTGTATGCCCACTAGCCACATGCGCAAAAACATGGCAAGAAAAGATTCGCCATTTTCATCCATGCTATTTTTAAAGTCTTCTGGTGATATATCTGCATGCACAAAGTTTTTTGGAGAATAGTCTACCTCTTCCAATTGAAAACTTAATCCCAGAACATTTTTCATGCCTTGTTGCAGCATAGATAACAGCCCTTTTGCTTCGCCTGCTTCTCTCTGATCGATTCTTGTTCCTTCGGGTGCAACCAATTCATACAATACCACATCATAAGTTTTGAATAACTCATTGAGATATTGATAGTAGGATTTATCAGCAACATGCACGACACTGATTAAATCGACATACATATCATTGGGAATTCCATCATCCTGCACATAACGGACATTGGCCATTTGTAGTGAAAGCGGAATATTGTCATCAGACTTGTTTATGCGCACAAACTCAGTTTTCTTGGTTTCAGCAATGTTAGCTGGGGCTGTTGCTTTACTCAAAGCCATGCTTGGCATCAAAACAAATACAATTAAGAAGGTATGTTTCATAGTGAGTATCATGGTGGTTTTGCTGGTAGTTTTGCTGGTGAATTTCATAGGATAAGACCTTGTCAGTAACCTAATAAATTTGAGGGCGATTCTCTTGATTTCAAGAAGTGTTGGTAAAAAACCCACACCAAAAACAGAATTTATCTATAAAACAATAGTAAAACTATTATAATGCCACTAATGATTGCCTTAATTGGATTAAACAACAATGAAAACACAAAACAAATGGACACAAGAAAATTTAACCCCAAAAGCAGCTCATGATATATTGCTGGATGGCAACAAAAGATTTGTACAAAATGTGAAGGCACAGAGGAACTTGCAAGATCAAGTTTTGGAAACCAGCAAAGGTCAATATCCTTTTGCAGTCATATTGAGCTGTATAGATTCTCGCGCCCCAGCAGAGTTGGTTTTTGATCAAGGCATCGGTGATATATTCAGCGTTCGGATAGCAGGAAATATCGTTAATGAAGACATATTAGGCTCGATGGAATATGCCTGTAAAGTAGCGGGATCAAAAATAGTTGTGGTAATGGGGCACACCAAATGTGGGGCCGTAACTGCCGCCTGTAATCAAGTTGAACTGGGAAATATCACCGCACTGTTGAATAAAATAAAACCCGTTGTGGATAGCATTAATGTAAGTCCAGATAAAATGAATGATGAAGTGGTTGAAGAAGTAGCACACTTAAATGTTGAATGGTCGATCTCTCGGATTCTTCAAGAAAGCCCAATCCTTGCCCAGATGAAAGAAAATGGCGAAATTAAAATAGTGGGAGCCATGTATGATGTTAGTACCGGTTTGGTGAAATTCATGTAACACTACCGCTCACATTTAAACTGCGACAAATAACAGATCGTATTGTCTAATAAGTGTTAAAGCTTAACTTTTTATTATACAAAAACTAAACACACATACGGAATCGGGACTAAAGTCCCGATTCCTATGAGGCACAAATATAATTCACCATTTTTTGTTAAAATTTAACCATGCAAAAATAGTCCTGCAATTTAAATCGATGGAGTCAAGCACCCTAATATTGTCTTTGTTAGGAAAACGCCAAGTAAAGTTCAAATCAAAACTCCTGTCATTGCGAGGAGCATAAGCGACGCGGTAATCTCCCTAACAAAACGTCAAGTCGCAATATTGCTACGTCATGAAGTTGCCATGTCATTAATCTTGGTAGAGGCAGAGCGATGATATTTCATGGCGATAAATATCACCTTGAGTTTTTAGAAGAAATGAATATAAGAGATTTTCAAAGAAATTAGGTAACTATTTAGCGTATTAAAGGCTATTATTTTGTTAATTCTGGGAAGCTTCC
>CAZLZZ010000192.1:0-5750 GCA_964564165.1 uncultured Alcanivoracaceae bacterium
GATGTTTGTTCAACAATGACCTCTTGCCCAACATATTTTTCCAGTAATTTTTGTGTACTAACAATATCAAATTGATAGTTCTGTTCTAAGACATAGGCTGAACCAGGATTGTTAGGGGTTGAAAATGATACCGTGGTTGGGTCAATTTGGCTGGTAACATCATCAAATTTCAATTCAAATTGTCCCTTTTTAATACTAATCATGCGATCTTGTTTAATCATGGCATAACCAGGAATAATGGATTGTGAATTCTGAAATTGTGCATTTTGAAATTGCTGTGGTGATATACTGCCAGCTTGAGCTGTAGAATAAACTGTAATGGCCGTGTCATTATCGCCAGCATGAGCGTTGGCTTGTGTTAAAGTCATGATAGCGAGTACCGTTGTTTTTAAAATATTATTCATGTTTTTATCTATTTCTGCGTTAATTCTTTTGTATTATCGAATCAATAAAGCAAAAGGGTTAAAATGTTGACACTTTCTATTGTATCAAAAATATGCGGCTTTTAACACTTCTTATGATTAGCACATTAAGTTTAGCTGAAGATAACTTTCCTAATATTGGAAATTATTGGCTACAAGCCGCGCCGCCAAATGCACAGGTAATGGGCGCCTATGTCGAATTGTCTAACAACACAAACAAAACAATTACTTTATCAGGCGCATACAGCCCTGCATTTGAAATGGCTATGATACACAAAACTGTAATTGTTAATGGCATTGCCAAAATGCTACATCAAGATGAGATTAAAATAGAGACCGGTGAAAAACTTGTTTTTAAACCAGGCAGTTATCACATTATGTTGATGCAGCCAAAGTTTAAAATAAACCAAGGCGATAAAATTAAGATTCATTTGATTTATCAACAAGGTGACCAGAGGTTTGTGCAAGAAACCTGGTTTCTGGTAGAATTTAGATGAAAAAATCTGATTTTGTTTTTGATTTACCTAAAGAGTTTATTGCGCAACATCCGACAAAAGAACGTACGCAATCGCGCTTATTGGCATTAAATAAAAAAACGGGTAAAACCCAAGATTTATATTTTCCAGATATTATTAATTTCTTAAACCCAGGGGATTTATTGGTTTTTAACAATACCAAGGTTATTCCTGCACGTTTATTCGGTAAAAAGATTACCGGCGGTCAAGTTGAGGTGTTTATTGAACGATTATTGGATGATAAAAGTGCCATAGCCTTTTTAAAAACCAGCAAACGTCCGCAATTGGGCATGGCTATTTATTTTGATGATTTAATCGTAAAGCCCACCGCTAGAAAGGGCATGTTTTACTTGATTGAAACCCAAGGAAAAACTAGCCTAACTGAATTGATGGATAATTACGGCCACATGCCTTTGCCCCCCTATATTCAACGAGAAGATGAACTGCTTGACAAGGACAGGTACCAAACAGTTTACGCACAGGAAAAAGGCGCAGTTGCTGCTCCAACCGCAGGATTGCACTTTGACGAATTACTTTTACAACAGATTAAAGAAAAAGGTGTCAACACCGCCTTTGTCACATTGCATGTCGGCGCAGGTACTTTTCAACCCATCAAAACCGACTCTATTGATGACCATATTATGCACAAAGAATGGTTACAAGTAAGTGACGAAGTTTCAGAATTAGTCAAACAAACCAAGGCCAACGGCAACAAAGTCATAGCTGTTGGAACTACCGCTGTGCGCTGTTTAGAAACCGCTGCCAAAGAAGGTAAAATACAAGCTTATACTGGTGATACCAATATTTTTATCTACCCAGGTTATCAATTTAAAGTGGTTGATTCTTTGTTAACCAACTTCCACTTACCAGAATCAACGTTAATCATGCTGGTATCAGCCAAATGTGGGCGAGAAAACACCTTAAATGCTTATAAACATGCAGTAGAAAAAGAATATAGGTTCTTTAGTTACGGCGATGCGATGTTTATTTCATAGCAGTTTTTGGCTTGCGCCAATAGCTTCGTTGTTTAAGTAACGCTGAGGAGACGCAGGGGATTCACAGAGGTTTTTTCAATGTATCACTGTTTTTACAAATCGTGGTAATCTTAAATAATTATGGGTTCAAGTTGTAGTTGCGAGATTTATCGCGTGATATTTAAAATGTTTGGAATTATTTGTATTTAGACTATTAGACGCGATAAATCGCCGTCTCTACAATGAGTATTTACTAATACCCATGCTTTTTGAAATCTATGGTGTTATTCAATCCAAACTCAATGCCTTCTTCTTTTAACAACCTATACTGCAATTCAAATTTTTCACCTGTTAGAGAAATTTTACCTTTTGAATTAATAACACGATGCCAAGGTAGGTTGTATTTTTTACTACATGTGTACAATGTTCTCGATACTTGTCTTGCTCCACGGTGATTGCCTGCATACAAAGCCACTTGACCGTAGCTTGCTACTTTTCCAGCAGGAATTGATTGGATAATCTTTATTATTTCGTGTGTAAATGGGGTCATTTTATTAATTGGAAATTGAAAATTGAAAATTGAAAACTCTAAAACTAAAAAGCCTGCAGTCTGCAGGCTTTTTAAGCTTACTTGAACTTACGAATTACTTAACAATAAGTTCGGTTCTTCTGTTTCTGGCTTTGCCATCTTCGGTATCATTGGTGGCAATTGGTGAAGACTCACCATAACCCTTCCAAGTCATGCGATCTGCACTTACACCATGATCTACCAAATAAGCATGTACAACTTTAGCACGTCTTTGAGACAATGCTTGATTGTATTCATCAGATGCTGTTGAATCAGTATGACCTGCCACTTCAACCATGATAGTACCATGTTCACCCAATGTCTTAACTGCTGCATTTAAGATTGCAATAGATTCAGGCTTTAAAGTAGATTTATCTGTATCAAAATGCACACCTTGTAACTCTATAACCACTTTCACTTCACAACCATCACTGCCAACAACTGCTCCAGCTACTGAATGTGGACAAGCATCTCTTGAGTTAGGAACGCCATCATTGTCATCATCACCATCTACAACCGCACAACCTGTTGAATCAACATTTGATCCTGTAGGGGATTGTGGGCAACGATCTTTTGCATCACTGATGCCATCTTTATCGCTGTCAATGGGCGCTTGCTCTACCAATGCCGTTTGAGTAGTTTGCTTAGATGACTCACCAAATGCGATGCTTAAACCCGTATTAAAAATAATGTCACCAAACGTATCTTGACCCGTAGCTGTATCATCAGAATTTTCTAGGCGGTACCTCAACTCTGTTCTTAATTTAACCTTGTCAGTTAAATTTTTGTGCATTCCCGCAGCTAAATTCATCATGCCTTCTGTGGCACTTGGCACTGAATTGGCATGTGGCAACACAGAATCATTATGACGCAATGCACCAAAACCAAGACCTAAATAAGGCCTAAAGCCCATTTGTTCCGAAAAGTGATAACGACCCATAAAGCCAATTGACTTTTGAGAGATTTCTCCGTTATTTTTTGCGTCTTGAGTCATCTTATCCAACTCTAAATCAATAGAAACTCTTTCTGAAACAAATTTTCCAAAACCAATTCCGAAAGCCAAACCTGAACGTGAATTTTTATCACTGTCTGATTTAACAAAACTCACATTAGGAGTAACATACCAACGGTCATCAAAACTTTGATCGCCAGCCAATGCTGTCCCACCTGCAAGAGCTAAACTTACTCCCAATAAAACCTTTCTCATTTCTTTTCTCCTAAATAAATATTAAAATAGTAAATAGTATACGTACCAAAACGGGATTATAACACAATAAAATTCAGACTTACAAAACTTAATAATTCCTTACAATTTAATTTGAATATTAGATATAGTGATTTATTTGTTTATTCAGTCATGATTTTCACATAAAATACACCCATGACAAAAATAAAAGACAGGTTTAGAGGATTTCTTCCAGTGGTAGTGGATGTTGAAACAGGCGGATTCAATCATCAAACTGACGCATTGCTAGAAATAGCTGCAGTCATTATTCAACAAGATGCTGAAGGGGTTTTGTTTTTTGATGATGTCACAACAGCCTATGTTGAACCTTTTGAGGGCTCAAACATTGATCCAAAATCTTTGGAAATAACAGGCATTGATTTAGACCACCCCTTAAGAAACGCACAAAAAGAATCACCAGCCTTGGGCAAGATATTTACACCTATTCGTCAAGCCATCAAGGAAGCGGGGTGTAATCGTGCCATACTAGTGGGCCACAATGCCCATTTTGATCTGAATTTTTTAAATGCAGCGGTAGAACGCACGGGCATTAAACGCAACCCTTTTCATCCCTTTAGTTGTCTTGATACGGTGACTTTGTCTGCCTTGGCTTACGGGCAAACCGTTTTAGCCAGGGCTATTGCAGAGGCTAAAATTGAATGGGACAACTCAAGAGCGCATTCGGCCATGTATGACACAGAAAAAACAGCTGAGTTGTTTTGTAAAATTCACAATTTATGGTTAGAGTTGAGTAATAAAGCTAAGCAACAAGCCATTGATTAGTGCATTTTTTCAAATAGAAACACTGTGCCTAACTGTGGCAATGGTTCTTGGCACATAAATATCCACTCTTCTTTTACAAGAATAGATCAAATCAAGTTCCGGTAGTTTGTCTTTTAACTCTTTCCAAAGCTCTGGGTAAAAATGCCCGCCTCGCTCGGGGGCGATATTTTCAATTTTTTTATTGATGATTTGGGTGCACTCTTCAGGGAAGAACTTATTGGGCAATTTGGTTAATAATGTTTTGACCGTTTGTTTAGGTTCAACTGTTTTATAGATTTTCTTTGAAAAATCTTCACCTTTGACAGTTTTTAATCTGATGGCTTCTGATCCAAAATTACTGACTTCAATGACCAAGCCAAATTCACCGGATTCACGCGTAATCTGAAATGTCACATCAATATTGCGATTAAGGATCAATCTATTCATATCATTTAAAGGCAGATGCCAGTCCTGATCAATTTCACAATGGAATAAAGCCAGCCACTTGGCTGAGTATTCACCCAGAAAACCGGCAAACTCCTGTTTTGATGTACCATCATTAACGGATATCACCACTTTTTTATTGATGTGATTCTCTAAAATTTGGTCGTATTCTTTGCCCGCTGCCCCAATGGCAGTAGAACCTACTTTTTTTAAGTGTTTTTCATTGGCTTTAATTAACTCAGCCGAATTACTTTTCATCCTATTCAAAAACACACCCAGAGTTTCACTGATCGCTTCTTGAAAGTTACTGATAAAATTTCTGAATTTTCTTAAGGCCCTTCTCAGATTACCAGGTTTTGAAACTTTTTTAACTTCTAGCAACCGCCTTTGTTTGTTTGCTGGTGACAATTCATCGTGGTAGCGATAAATCAGTTTTAAATCATCGAGTTCGGATTGGTAAAAAATATAACTATCCACCCATGCGCCACCACTGCTTTGAAAAGGTTTGGAAAACAACAATTTCATGCCATTGGTATACATTTTTGCATTGCCCCACATTCTTTTGCCATCTTTGCGAACGATAGTCACATGAAAATTTCGTATAGATTTCAACACCCTATCAAACCGTTGAACTATACGTGACAACAAAGCAGTAAAAAATATGATAACGACAGTGGCTATTAAAATATTATCCATAGAAATAAATTTGATTTTTATTGTGACGATTATCAGCTTTTGCGTTAAAAATAGCAATGAGAATCTACAAGGACTGCACCCTGCTATGGTTTTATTTTACTGCCAACTGCCTTCATCCCATTTCATTACATCCCATTTGTTTAA
>CAZLZZ010000193.1:0-5726 GCA_964564165.1 uncultured Alcanivoracaceae bacterium
GCTTGATAGGCTGAATACATGTCTTCAAGCTCTGCATCTGATGAGGCAAATCCAGGACCTTTGGCAGCAAACTCTGTCAAAGTATTGATGACTAAATCTTTAGCTGCTTGGTTATCTTGTGGTTTTATTCGGCGTATTTTCATTGTATTAAATTTGATTGATTTTAAAAAACACTGTATCACAACAAACCTTATCTAAGGTACAATAGACTCGTAAAAAAATATAAATAGAGAGAAGCATCAATGAGCCCAATTACTACCCATGTTTTAGACACATCCAAAGGTTGTCCTGCTGCCAATATTCCTGTTACTTTAGAAATATTGAACGATAACAGTTGGCAAACAATTGCCAAAGCCACTACTGATTCTGATGGTCGAATTATGGACTGGATGGATAGTGAGATGAACGACCAGGCGGGCAATGACATGCAAACAGGTCAATATCGCATTACTTTTACAACCAGTAATTATCACAATAACCAAGGATTTTTCCCCTCTGTAACGGTCAATTTTATTGTGGAAGATACTGACCAACATTACCATGTTCCTCTTTTGCTTAGCCCGTTTAGTTTTTCAACTTATCGAGGAAGTTAACCAATATTTAACATGTAAATAGTTAGAATGCAGTGCATTCAAATCAAAGACTTAAAGATAAAGAACTACTTTAACTTAAATCGGGTCAGAGTCGATTTAAAACATTGTATATTTCTATTGTTTTAGAAATTAAACCGACTCTGACCCGATTTAATTTGATAGGATAGCAATTATTAACCATGATAAACACTTTAGGTATTATTCAATGCAAACAGTACAACCAGATATTTTAGAATTAATCTTTAACACCTTAGCAAAAGCCAATCAAAAATTTGTTCAACACTATCCTGGAGATGGTGAAAAACAACAGCCTATTCACACACTTTATGGTGGAGCACAGTTGTACAAAGCTGGTGCAACCAAGAAAATTGGTGAGTTGTCTTTAAAAGCATTCAACACCTATGCGCCAGATGCAGATACATTGGCGCAAGCATTAGATTTACCAGGCGATAAGACTTTGTGGCAACAAGTTCATCAACGGGTTATTGATAAATTAAAATCATGTGCTGTTGAAGATTTTCGCATTGATTTTGAAGATGGTTATGGCAATCGTCCAGATATCGAAGAAGATGCTTGTGCCGAGTTTACTGCCAAAGAATATGCCTCAGCCTTAAAACAAGGGATAGCCGCACCTTATATGGGAATCCGTATCAAACCTTTTAATGCAGAATTAAAGTACCGAAGTGCCAGAACACTTGATATATTTATATCAATATTAATCAAAGAAAACAAGGGGAAAGTGCCTGAGAATTTTGTTATCACCCTACCCAAAGTTAATATTCCCGAACAAGTCACTGCTTTTGTACAACTCCTAGATCATATAGAACAACAATTGGGTTTAGAAAATGGCAGCTTGAAAATTGAAATTATGATTGAAACCACCCAGGCCTTACTTTCACAAAATGGTGTCAGTCACATGCCACTGATTTATAAAGCCGCCAATGGTCGATGTCGTGGGGCACATTTTGGCACTTATGATTACACCGCCAGTTTTGACATCACCGCCGCCCATCAACAGATGCAACACCCTGCCTGTGATTTCGCCTTACAGATGATGAAACTCACCTTTGGCGGAACTGGCGTTTGGTTATCCAATGGCGCAACCAGTATTATGCCCATCGGTGACAAAAAAACGGTACACAAAGCTTGGAAACATGCCTATGATGATATCGTTCATTCATTAGAAATGGGCTATTACCAAGGTTGGGATTTAAATCCTGCGCAAATTCCTATACGCTATGTTGCCTGTTATACATTTTTCTTACAAAGCTTAGAACAAGCCTCGATACGCCTTAAAAACTTCATAGAAAAAGCTGCTCAAGCCACCTTAGTTGGTGATGTATTTGATGATGCAGCCACTGGTCAAGGCTTGTTAAATTTCTTCTTGCGAGCTTTGAATTCTGGAGCCATTACAGAAACTGAAATTGAGGCCACTGGATTGTCATTGGCAGAAGTCAGAACCAAATCATTTGTTAAAATAGTGAAAAATCGAACGATTTTAAATGACTAATTATGAATGATGAATTATAAATGAAAAAAAATATAATTAAAATTAAATCTTTTGACTTTGCTATTCGTATTGTAAATTTATCCAAATTTTTAAATAACAAGAAAGAATTTGTTTTATCAAAACAAATACTTCGGAGTGGTACTTCGATTGGTGCGTTAATTCGAGAAGCAGAGCACGCTGAAAGTAAACCTGATTTTATTCACAAAATGTCAATTGCTCAAAAAGAAGCCAACGAAACTCAATACTGGTTGGATTTGTTGTTTAAAACTGAGTACATAGATGAAGCTATGTTTGACTCAATTATTTGTGATGTAAAAGAACTCAGAAAGCTAATAGCATCAATCATCATTTCAAGTAAAAAAAATTCTGGTTAATCACACACCTTTTTTGCTTTTGATCTTTCATTAATAATTCATCATTTATCATTCATAATTATGATATTGTACTCTTGGTCTAAATATTACAAAAAATTATATTAAAACAAAATCCCTTGACCTTGTACTAATCATTGTTACAATATCATTCATCTCTAAATCAAGATACAAAGATGAATATAGCCCAAGTGTTTAAATTACTGGCAGATGAAACGCGTTTGCGTTTATTGTTATTGTTGCGTGATCACGAATTAACCGTGGCAGAGTTGTCAGCGACTTTACAATTGGCGCAACCCAGAGTTTCTACGCACTTAGCAAAACTCAAAGAACAGCGGTTTGTAATGGGGCGCAAAGATGGTGTTTATACTTATTACAGGCTAAACACCCTATTGATTTCAGAACAATATCAAAGTCTTTGGGACAATCTATTAAATGAAGCGAACAACGATTCTTTGGTTGAACAAGATAAAAATCGATTACAGCTGATACTTTCTGAAAGAGCAAAAAATAAAAATTGGGTAGATTCTGTTGCTGGTGATATGGAACGGCAATATTCTCCGGGTCGTTCTTGGGAAGCTACAACGCGGGCTTTGAGTTATTTATTGGACTTAGGCGATGTATTGGACATTGGCTCAGGTGATGGTGTGCTGGCTGAATTATTGCACCAAAGAGCCATCACTTATACTTGTGTAGATAGCAGTGAACTGGTTATTAAAGCGGCACAAAAACGCTTGAAACATGCCACAAATATTGATTACCAAGTGGCTGACATGCATTTATTAAACTTGCCAGATAAGAAATTTGACACCCTGTTTTTGTTACATGTTCTGACCTATTCTAACCAAGCGAAGGATGCTATTGGGCAGGCTTATCTGTATCTTAAACCAAATGGGAAATTACTTATTTCGACATTAAACAAACATTCACATACCGATATTGTGAAAGATTTCGGTCACGTGAATAACGGGTTTTCACCGAAACAATTAGAACAATTGTGCAAACAGGTAGGATTTAAAGAGATTAAAGTAAAAATAACATCTAAAGAAAGTCGAAAGCCGAATTTTGAAGTGATTACACTGGAAGCTATAAAACCGTAAAGTGGACATGAACACTAAACAACACTTAACAAAGTTACTTAAAAAACGCATCCTCTTGCTCGATTCTGCCATGGGGACCATGATTCAGGCACATAAATTTACTGAATCTGACTTTCGCGGTGATTTATTCAACGACCATGAAATGCCTCTCAAAGGTGACAATGATTTATTGTCATTAACCCAACCAGATGCGATTTTAGAAATTCATCGAGCCAATTTAAAAGCGGGTTCAGATTTACTAGAAACCAACACCTTTAATGCCACCCAAATTGCCCAAGCCGATTATGGCATGCAGCATGTTAATTATAAAATCAACTATGAATCAGCCAAATTAGCCAAACAAGCTTGTGAAGAGTTTTCCACACTGCAAAAACCCCGATTTGTCATTGGAGTATTGGGCCCAACCAATAGAACTGCTTCAATTTCCCCAGATATTAATCGGCCAGGATTTAGAAATGTCAGTTTTCAGGAACTGGTAGATAACTACTTAGAAAGTGCCAATGCTTTGCTTGATGGTGGTGCGGATATTTTAATGGTAGAAACTGTCTTTGATACATTGAACTGTAAAGCCGCCCTATTCGCTATTTCTGAAGTATTGGATGAACGGGGCAAAGACATTCCTGTCATGATTTCCGGTACGATTGTTGATGCCAGTGGTAGAACCTTGTCTGGACAAACCAATGAGGCATTTTACAATTCTGTGCGCCACATTAAACCTTTATCTATAGGGTTAAACTGTGCACTTGGAGCGGATGAGTTGCGCCCATATGTACAAGAGCTCTCGCAAATTTGCGAATGCTTTGTTAGTGTTCATCCCAATGCTGGCTTGCCCAACGAACTGGGTGAATACGAAGAAACTCCAGAAGAGATGGCACAAATTATTGAGCAATGGGCCGATGCTGGGCAAATCAACATCATTGGTGGCTGTTGTGGAACCACACCAGAACACATAGAATCGTTGGCCAAAACCATGCAGGGAAAGACACCCAGAATACTGCCAAAATTAAAACCTACAAGCCGTTTAGCGGGGCTAGAAGCCTTTAATATCACCAGCGAATTAAATTTTATCAATGTGGGCGAACGCACCAATGTTACGGGTTCTTTGAAATTTAAACGCTTAATCAAAGAAGAAAGTTACGAGCAGGCAGTACAAGTAGCACTGGATCAAGTTGAAAATGGTGCACAAATAATCGATATCAATATGGATGAAGGATTGATTGAGTCCAAAGAGGTGATGATTGAGTTTTTAAACATCATCGCCACTGAACCAGCTATTGCCAAAGTTCCCGTGATGATAGATTCATCCAAGTGGGAAATATTAGAGGCAGGTTTGCGCCATATCCAAGGCAAAGGTGTGGTCAACTCTATTTCTCTTAAAGAAGGCGAAGACAACTTTATTCGTCAAGCAAAAATCATCCAAAAATATGGGGCAGCGGTGATTGTGATGGCTTTTGATGAAACAGGGCAAGCCGACACCAAGCAACGCAAGATTGAAATATGCCGCCGCAGTTATGATGTTTTGGTTAATAAAGTCGGATTTTTACCCGAAGACATCATCTTTGACCCAAATATTTTCGCCATTGGTACTGGGCTGAGTGAGCACAACAACTATGGTATTGATTTTATCGAAGCCACACGGGTAATTAAACAAGAGATGCCTTTGTGCCATGTATCTGGTGGCGTTTCCAATATTTCCTTTTCATTCCGTGGCAACAATCCATTGCGCGAAGCGATACATTCAGTGTTCTTGTATCACGCCATTAAAGCAGGCATGGACATGGGCATTGTCAACCCGGGTTTGCTTACAGTTTATGATGATATAGATAAAGAAGTTGTCGAGCGTATTGAAGATTTACTGTTCAATCGCCGCGATGATGCAACCGAAAGATTAATGGATATTGCTGCAGGCATACAAGGTAAGAAGCAGAAACAAGCCGATAAAAAATGGCGCGAATTACCGATTTCACAAAGACTGTCATATGCTCTGGTTCAAGGCATTACTGAATTCATTGACGAAGACACAGAAGCTGCATATAACGATCTTGACGATCCTCTAGCGGTCATCGAAGGTGCGCTAATGGATGGTATGAATACCGTTGGCGACCTATTTGGTGATGGCAAAATGTTTTTACCCCAAGTGGTTAAATCAGCC
>CAZLZZ010000194.1:0-5708 GCA_964564165.1 uncultured Alcanivoracaceae bacterium
AGATCATTTTAAGAACTTACCTGAAGTAAAATCTGGGTTGACTCAGATTAAATTTTGGGGCAATGTTTATTTACACCAAGGGACTTTAAAGATTAATGCAGATCAAGCGATTGTCTTTAATGGTAAAGAAGGGATTTCCCAGGTGGTATTGACAGGCTCTCCAGTTACCATGGAACAGTTCATTGATGTTGAATTTGGAAAAATTGATGTTAAAGCCAAAAAAATCGAATACAAGATTAAAGATGATATGTTGTTTATGACAGGAGATGTATTTATTAACAGTAAAGTCCAAGGAGAGATGAGTGGTGAAAAAATTTCCATGAACTTGAAAACCAATGAAATTAAAGGGGTAAAATCTGAAAATAAACGTGTGAGATTGGTGATAAAGTCGCAATCTAAAAAAGATAAATAAAAAAGATAAATAAACATGATAGTTGTTAATAACCTAGTTAAATCCTACAAGAAAAGAAAGATCATCAAAGATGTGTCAATGACTGTTGACCGAGGTGAAGTGGTTGGATTGTTAGGGCCTAATGGTGCAGGGAAGACTACTTGCTTTTATATGATAGTAGGACTGGTCGCAGCTGATGCTGGAGAGATTTTAATCGATGGAGTGGATGCATCAAAGATTGGTGTGCACAAACGCGCTGCATTAGGTTTGGGATATTTACCACAAGAGGCTTCAATCTTTAGAAAATTAACAGTCAGACAAAATATAATGGCAATCTTGGAATTGAGAAAAGATTTAAACAAACAGCAAAGAAATGCCCAAGCCGAGGCATTGATGGAAGAGTTGCATGTCGATCACGTGCATGACCAACTTGGTCTTAGTCTTTCTGGTGGAGAAAGACGAAGAGTTGAAATTGCCAGAGCTTTGGCATTGGATTTAAAATATATCTTATTGGACGAACCCTTTGCTGGCGTTGATCCGATTTCAGTTATCGACATACAAAAAATTGTCATACACCTTAAAAATAGAGGCTTGGGTGTGTTGGTTACCGATCACAATGTTAGAGAAACCTTGGGTATATGTGACAGAGCATATATCCTCAATGATGGTGTAATGTTAGCAGAAGGCATGCCAGAACAAATCATCAGCAATGAAGATGTTAAAAAGGTTTACCTAGGAAAAAATTTCCGCATGTAAAGCTTGTGTTTCTTGCTGGTATTGTGTATGGTAAGTGTATGAGCACAATATCAAGAAAAGGACAATTGTTCCCTTGAATTTCCACCATTCATACCAAAGTATTCTTTTAGAGGCTTGGTTGAAAATTATTCAATCAGCCATCAAACTCGGCAGGCAACAAAACAAAATATCAACCATTGTGGATACCTGTCTTACATTTAAACTTAAGCGAGAAAATCACTATGCAAATAGATATCACTGGTCACCAATTAGATGTTACAACTTCAATGAGAGATTATTTCACCAATAAATTCGAAAGAGTCAAACGCCACTTTGATCAGGTTATAAATGTTCACGCAATTCTCAGTGTTGAGAAGCACAATCACAAAGCAGAAGCCACCATGAACATCAATGGCAAAACATTATTTGCCGAATCAACTCAGGAAGATTTGTATTCCGCTATTGATTTATTGATGGACAAGCTAGACAAACAAGTTAGAAGGCACAAAGATAAGATTACTAGTAAACAGCGCGGAGAAGCGTTAAAATACACGATAGAATAAGATGTTATTATACATGGGGTGATGGTTTTATAGTCTTATCACCTCATGCACAACTCTAAAAAAACTAAATGGTTATATGAAGTTTATAGATTATATTGAACCCAATATCATAGATTTGAACATACCTTTTAGCAGTAAGAAAAGGTTATTTGAACAACTTGCCACCAAAATGGGCGAAGATAAAAAGGAAACTCGAAAAATTTACGATGCACTGGTGGCACGAGAAAAAATTGGCACAACTTCTTTAGGAAATGGTGTGGCAATTCCACATGGCAAATGTTTGCAAGATAGAGAAGTGAGGATTCGCATATTTGTTTTGAACAAAGCTGCAAACTACGAAAGTGTCGATGACACACTGGTTCAACTAATTGTTTGTATCCTGTTTCCGGAAAAACCCGATGATTCTCATGATATATTGTTAAAACAGATTGGGGAGTTTTTCAAAAAACACCGCATCTATCGAGAGTTAATTGCTGCCAATTCCAATCAAGAATTCCAGAAAATTATTTTAAATGAGTCAAAGTAATGCCCAAATCCTGGTATAGTAACGCGAATTAGAGTGCAATCACTTGGTACGTATAGTGAATGTACAAAATACGTCGCCACCTTATTGGTGGTAAGTTGTTTTTTGCATTTGCTAGACGTGCTAAGGGGCTGTGCTATAATCGTGTTTTCTATATCGGGATTTGGGTAATGCATGAGTTGTTAATTATATCTGGCATGTCTGGTTCAGGAAAAACCATAGCTTTAAGGACGCTGGAAGACCTGGATTATTATTGTGTGGATAATTTGCCGATAGAAATGTTACAACAATTTGTTAATCATATCTGCCAAAAAACAGATGGTTATCCCAAGGTTTCTGTGGGGATTGATATTCGGAACACAGAAACAGCATTGAAAGATTTGCCAAAAATCATTCAAAAATTTGACAATAGCCAAATAAAAATCAAGATAATTTTCTTAAACTCAAATGACAAAACACTACTAAAACGGTACTCTGAAACCAGGCGCGCACACCCTTTATCCAGTGCGAAGTACAAATACTCCTTGTCACAGGCGATTACACAAGAACGCAAGCTATTAGAACCCTTGGCGAATTCTGCCGATTTATTGATTGATACAAGCAATACCACAGCGCCTCAATTGCGCGATAAAATTTGGCGGCACATCAGCCACAATAGTGGAGACCAGCTTTCTATACTGCTAGAATCTTTTGCATTTAAACGTGGAGTGCCTTTTGCAGCTGATTTTGTTTTTGATGCCAGATGTTTACCCAATCCCTTTTGGGAAAAATCATTGCGCGAATTTTGTGGCAAAGATGAACCCGTTAAACAATATTTAGAAAGCAAAGAAATCGTTACAGAATATTACAATGACATTTCAACTTTGATAAAAAAATGGATTCCTGCCTTTGAAGAAAATGACCGAAGTTATTTGACTATCGGTATTGGTTGTACCGGTGGAAAACACCGTTCAGTATTTTTAATCGAAAAATTATATCGAGATTTAAGAAAAAATCTATCCAATGTATTGATTCAACACCGTGAGTTGGATTGATAAATTGGTTCAATCAATGAACACCCAAAAGGTTAGTTATTATAATTAATGCATGAATAGTTCAACCATGGATTGAACTAATCTAATCAGAAGGGGAGTAAGCATTAATTTAAAGATCAACCTTTCAAAGTGTTCAACTAAGTAGAACGATTGGTTAACAATAACTTTCAAATATTTTCTTACTTAACGAATCAGTAACTGTTAACACCCGTCGTCATTACCGCGAAGGCGGTAATCTCTTTAAAAGTACTATAAATATCATTTGAAACGATATAAACTTCACCATAGATTTACTATACGTACCAATTGATTGCACTCTAATTCGCGTTTCTATACTGGGGCTTGGGTATCAAACCAACTTCCAACTCATTTCTTCTCCCGCTCGATAAGGAATCACCACATCATCACCTAAACCCAATTGACTTGGCATTTGCCAGGATTGTTTAATCAATGTTATTTTAGAAGTATTTCTGGATAAACCATAAAAATCAGGACCATGAAAGCTGGCGAAGGCTTCTAGCTTATCAAGTGCATTCATGGCATCAAAAGCTTGGGCATATAATTCAATGGCGGCGTTTGCGGTATAACAGCCGGCACATCCACAAGCGGCCTCTTTTTTCTGTTTGGCATGTGGTGCACTGTCTGTCCCAAGAAAAAACTTAGTGGAGCCTGACGTTGCCGCTTTTAATAAGGCCTGTTGGTGCTGTTGTCGTTTTAGAATCGGTAAACAGTACAAATGTGGGCGTATGCCGCCAACTAACATATCATTGCGGTTATTTAATAAGTGATGTGCTGTGATTGTAGCAGCTAAATTGTCACCACAGCTCATAACAAAATCTACTGCATCAGCAGTGGTAATATGCTCCAAAACGATCTTTAAGTTTGGAAATTGTTTAACTAAAGGTCTTAAAACTCTATCAATAAACACTTTCTCTCGATCAAATATGTCAATATCACTGTCCGTGACTTCACCGTGGATTAATAACGGCATGCCCTGTTCTTGCATGGCTTCAAACACTGAATAGGCATTTTCAATCTGGCTTAATCCAAAGTCCGAATTAGTGGTCGCACCCGCTGGATAGTATTTACAGGCTTTGATGTAATCGGTTTGCATCGCTTGAAGAATATCGTCAGCACTGGTTTTATCGGTTAAATACAAGGTCATTAATGGGGTAAAATCAGCCCCGTCAGGTACATGCTTTAAAATTTGTTGTCGATATTGATAGGCCAGTGCAACATTGGTTACGGGAGGCAACAAATTAGGCATCACAATGGCACGTGAAAATTGATAAGCCACATCTTTTACTGTATTTTTCAAAGCAGAACCACTGCGCAGGTGAATATGCCAATCATCGGGGCGAGTTATTGTTAGTTTTTGCATAATTTGTTTTGATTTAGAGGGCAGGATTATTCCTACTGAAATATGCCATCATTGTATCAATAAGGTTAGCTAAATCCAACAACCCAACTTGTTATTGTTTTAAGCTTTGTACTTTTGCCACTCGGCTATATCTTTTATGCCAAGTGAAGTAATTTTATAAACACCTCTTGATTCTTTCACGAACCAGCCATAATAGTTTTTATATAAAATATCTCTGGCCTTTGGTTCTTGTATTTGTTCAGCAACTATTGATGCCTTGGTTGCACCATTGTCTTTTAAATAATAACCAATTGCCAAAGACCTTTGTCGATAAGCAGTCACTCTTCCTTTCATGGTGCTAGAACCACCTAGATTTGGATCTCCTATTCTTTTATGAAATTCACCCAAGTGACTTTGTAACTTGGCTTTTGACTTTCGTGGATTGTACTCTTTGGGGTCAACCAGCACATCGACACTTCCTGTTTTGATTGTCGGGTCAATAATGATCAAACCCAATCCCAACATCTTTAATAGTTTAATAATTTTTCGCTTTCGTTTCCGATTACTTGCCAGTTTGTATTGCTTGGGCAAACCGATATAAACTCTGGATGACAAAGACAATCTATCTACTGCTTGCAGAATAACCGATAAATTAATGGATAATTTAAACTCAACAATAATAGGTTCGTTTTCCGGCTCTTCATCACCATGATTATTATGAACCGCCATCACATCACAATCTTTAACCTCGCCCTTGACTATATAACCTTGATCCTCAAGAAATTGTTTTAATGGTAGATATAGGTCTGATTCTTTCATGAAATTATTATAACCATTAGATCGGAAGAGCACATTATAACCATTTCAAAATAAAATGTGTACTTTATGGGATAGGTACCTTCTTAAAGTCTTTAGCAACTTTATCAATTGCAGACATGGGTCAAGTTGCTTGACTAACAATACTTTTCTTGTTAAGGACAGACACCCTTTAATTCAACAGAAATACAAGGACAAATCCAATCAGCGGGGTCAGAGTCGCTGATTTTAAAAGAATCAACGGCTCTGACCCGAATGGCACTAAGTTAAGCAGCTTTTGCATGGC
>CAZLZZ010000195.1:0-4795 GCA_964564165.1 uncultured Alcanivoracaceae bacterium
ACCTGCAACAGGTAATACTTTCAAAGCAACTTATTTTTTTACTTCATCATAGTATGTTTTTTTAAGTATTGTTTCAAGTTATTTGTTAAAATTAATTGGTTCACAAAGCAACTACAATTAAATGTCTAATCAACCCATATGGAATCCAAGCCAATCACTTATTGATTCATTAAACATGACTAAATTCAAGCAATTCATTAACTTGGAATTTGGCTTAAATATTGAAGATCACCAACAACTCCATCAATTTTCAATTGATGAAACGGCTAAATTTTGGCAAGCCATTGTTGATTTCTGTGATATTGATTTTATTCAGCCCGCAACTCAAGCTGTTAAATACGGGAAACATAAAATAGATACGCAATGGTTTGTTGATGGCAAACTCAATTATGCGCAAAATATTTTAAAACACCGGGGCAATAATACCGCCATAAAATTTGAAAGTGAAATCGGTGATGTGGGCTCAATCACTTATGACCAATTGTATTCACAAGTGGGAAAATTACAGAACCACCTAAAATTACAGGGCATAAAAAAGGGCGATGTAGTTGCCGGGTTTTTACCCAATATCACAGAAACCATTGTTGCAATGCTAGCCACTACTTCATTGGGAGCAATTTGGACTTCAACATCACCAGATTTTGGATTTGAAGGCGTAATTGACCGATTTGGCCAAGTTGGCGCTAAAATAATGCTTGTCAGCAATGCTTATTGTTACAACAGCAAAGTCCATGATTGCCTTGAGAAAGCTGAAGTTATTGTCAATAAAATTCCATCGATAAAACAAGTTATTGTTATTGATTTTGTCAGTATAAAAGAATATGCAGGTATCAGCGAAAGTTGGCTCAAAAAAAGAATTGAAATTTTTGACACCGATAATGAAAACAAGGCTCAGTATCAGGAACAACTAAATAGCTTACAAAAGAACAAAAAAGAAATGCTTCCCATTAGAAGTTCCCGGCTTCGCAGGGATGACGGCACATTTTATAATGAGACTTTTATTACTTGGGATAAAGCACTGGGCACTGGCAATTATTGTATTCAATATGAACCTGTTGATTTCAACCATCCTTTGTTTATACTTTATTCATCAGGAACAACTGGAAAGCCTAAGTGTATCGTTCATGGTCATGGTGGTATTTTACTACAACACAAGAAAGAGTTGGTCTTACACAGCAATGTCAGTAAGGGCGATAAATTATTCTACTTCACTACTTGTGGGTGGATGATGTGGAACTGGATGGTTTCAACCTTGACTACTGGTGCCAGCCTGTTTTTGTACGATGGTTCGCCATTTTATCCAAGCGGCAATCGTTTATTGGATATAGTCGATGACAACAAAATCACCCACTTTGGCACCAGTGCTAAATGGATTTCAGCCATAGAAAAAGCCGGCATCAAGCCCAATGAAAATCGTGATTTTGCTGAATTAACCACAATATTTTCAACAGGTTCCCCACTGATGCCTGAAAATTACGACTATGTTTATTCTCAATGGAAGCAAGATGTTTGCCTGTCCTCGATTTCAGGAGGTACCGATATTTGTTCTTGCTTTGCTTTGGGCAATCCAGCCTTGCCCGTTTATAAAGGTGAGTTGCAGTGTCTAGGTTTGGGTTTGGATGTGGCTATTTTAGATGACAATGGTAAACGTTTATTCAATGAGATAGGCGAATTATCCTGTATGAATGCGTTTCCTGCTATGCCTGTCATGTTTTTGGATGATAAAGGCAACGAAAAATACAAATCTGCTTATTTTGAAAAATTCGACAATATTTGGTGTCATGGAGATTTGGCAAAAATCACCGAACACGCAGGTCTAACTATTTACGGTCGCAGTGATGCCACCTTAAATCCCGGCGGTGTACGCATTGGTACTGCTGAAATTTATAGGCAAGTGGACAATATGTTTGAGGTGATTGAAAGCATAGCCATTGGTCAAGATTGGGACAATGACGTGCGTGTGATTCTGTTTGTAATACTCAAAGACGGTTTGAATTTGGATGATACATTAACCAAAAAAATCAAGACCACCATCCGCACCAACACCACGCCCAGACATGTGCCTGCCAAAGTGATTCAAGTTACTGCTATTCCTAAAACACTCAGCGGAAAGATAGTTGAAATAGCGGTTAAAAACGTGGTTCATGGCAGGGCTGTGACCAATACTGATGCTTTGGCGAATCCTGAGAGTTTAGATTTGTATAAAAATTTGCCCGAATTAAAAGTGTGAGCACTTAATTTCGTGCATATGCTATTATATGGAATAATTAATTAACCTCAATTTTCGATTCTTAATTTTGGTGCTCTTTTAAATTTATGGGCATTGTATCCTATAGACACAAAAGAGTGGCAATATTTTATTTGCTCCAAACCTTAATAAAATAATCCACAAATACCCTGACTTTTAAAGAGACCATTTTACTGTAAGGATAAATGGCATATAGCCCTGAAGTACGTGGCAAGTATTGTTCAAATACTTGTTCAAGCTGCCCGTCCTTGATAAACTCTTGAACCATAAATGTTGGTGCAATAAAAACTCCTTGCCCTCTTAAACCTGCTTCTAGGACCATATTTCCCATGTCTGATTTCAAGTTGCCCTTAACTTTGACATTGAAATCTTGTCCTTTCTTGTCAATAAAGGACCACATATCAAACTTTGGGCTTTGCGTGTAAAGCAGGCAATTATGACATTTTAAATCTTTCGGATGCTTTGGTTTCCCGTGTTTTTTCCAATAATTAGGTGAAGCACAAACATGGATTCTGCTGGTAAGAAGTTTACGTGCAATTAAACTAGAGTCTGACAATTCTCCCACCCGCAGTGCGATATCAATGTCATCTTTGATTAGATCAACAAATTGACCAGATATAGTCAGGTTTAATTCTATCTCAGGATAACGGTGTTGAAATTCTGATAAAGCCTTGGGCAGTAATGTCATGGCTAAAGATTCAGGAGCCGTAATTGACAATTTCCCTTTAGGCTTACTTTGTAACGGCTGTATGGATTGTTCGGCTTTTTGTGCATCGGCAACAATGTTTTTGGCGCAGTGAAAAAATATTTCACCCGCTTCTGTTAAATTAAGTTGTCGTGTGGTTCTGCGAAGCAACTGTGTACCTAAATAACTCTCTAATTTAGAGATTTTTTTACTAACTACAGGCTTAGATATGCCCAACAGTTCAGCAGCAGCGGTAAAACTTTCCGTCTCAACGACAGCAGTAAATATTTCGATATAGGGCAGTATGCTCATATTGATACGTTTTTGGAAACAATCATTTTCTATTTAGGCAGATTATATATCAAATTGATTGCTATATACTAACAACTATTCTTATATTAGCAAATCACGGAGTATTTTATGGGCATTAAAAACACGGCTAGCAATTACGGTTCAATAGCAAAATGGCTACACTGGTCAACAGCTGCACTTTTCTTAGGATCCTATGTCAGTGTGTATTATCGTCACTGGTTTACCGAAGCGAGAACTCCTGAGAATTGGACAGCTCTTCAATTGCATTTTTCCATAGGAGTAACAATAGCCGTTGTTGTGTTACTTAGAATCATTTGGCGTATAACAAATCGTTCACCCGATTTAGAAGCTGGAACAAAGCTGGAACATTTTGCAGCCCGTGCTGGCCATTATGCACTCTATGCGATAATGATAATCATGCCCATAACAGGGTATCTTGGAACAGGAGCGAATACCGAATATTTTTTCTTATTTGACATCCCGAAGTTTGAAAGTACTCAGTTATTCATAAATTGGATTGATATCCCGTTTAAAGAATTTGAAAAACCTTTAGATTATATTCATAAAAATATTCTTGGAAAATGGCTGGTATGGATTTTGATATTAGGTCACGTATCAGCTGCTCTATATCATCACTTTATTAGAAAAGACAGAACACTAGAAAAAATGACAATCAATAAAAATCAATAGGAGTAAAAAATGAAACATTTAATTTTAAAAATAATTGCTGTGATTAGTTTGTCGATATCACTATCGGTCACTGCAGTTGATGGTTTTCCATTGAATGAACCTATGGGCGGACAACCATTTGGTCACAGTGTAAAAAATGTCAGTGATGGTGTTTATGTTTTCCGGTGGTGGATTTACCGCAATATTTTTCTCGTCACAAATTCAGGTGTTATTGTCACCGATCCAATCAATTCCAAAGCGGCTAAACTTTTACTGACTGAAATTCGTAAAATTACGGACAAACCCATTAAATACGTCATCTACAGTCACAACCATATTGACCATATTTCAGGTGGTAGTATCTTTCAACAAGAAGGAGCACAATTTATAGCCCATGAAAATATTCTTAAAGAACTATACGACCACCCAAATCCGACCATACCAAAACCTGATATTGTATTTGCTGATAATTACTTATTAAAACTAGATGGAGCATCTATAGAATTAACTTATCTAGGAAAAAACCATGGCGATAGTTTAATTGTCATGCGCCTACCTAAAGAAAAAATTATGTTTATTGTTGATTTAGTCACACCACGTAGGCTTCCATTTAGAAACATGCCTGATTTTTCCCCTGATGAATGGGTTAGGTCATTAAAAGAAATAGAAATGATGGATGTTGATTATGTAATTCCAAGTCACGGACCAGCATCGCAACCCGCTATTGAATTAGCAATAGTTGTTACGCAACTTCGTGTTTATTTGCAAGATTTAATGCTGGCTGTGAAAACCATGATGGATTCAGGAGTCCGTAACCCTGACGAACTTAAAAAGAAAATAAAATTACCAAAATACAAGGATTGGAGATACTACAAAGAGTG
>CAZLZZ010000195.1:4821-5537 GCA_964564165.1 uncultured Alcanivoracaceae bacterium
ATTATCACATGAGTTGGTGATACTTGTATAATCCATATGGACGCAGCGTAATGACAGGATTTGTCACACAATCAGAGTCAATGATAGTTAGTCTAACCCTGAGCCCTGCTGTTGCTTATTTGTTCAGTGAGTATAGTCTGCCAACAAATCGTGGGGGATAATTACAGCATGCGGCAACATCTAAAAATAATTTAGACAGGTCGTGAATAAGGTGCAACCCCATTGATATTGGCTTCCATCAATGCAGTGGCATTATTGTTATCATCATCAGTGATAGATTGCTCGCCGACTTTGTTAAACGTAGCGTGGATGTCAATACTGGTTGCGGCAGCGCACGGCTAATTTGTTCTAACTCTAAGTCCTTGATTTTAATAGGTTGAGCTAAAAGCTCAAATGGCTTATTTATTGACGTTTGGACTTAGAACAAATTAGCCCTGCGGCAGCGGTGTTTTGTGCTGCAACAGCGAATATTCACAAAGAACAGTGTTAGTCTGATTAATAAGTTGTTTAATATCATAGAAGTTCTCTCTTTATATTTTTTATGCCTAGTTCCCTAATCCCGACATAGAAAACACGTTTATAGCACAACCCCTTGGCACGCCTAGCAAATCCAAAAAATGTCGCATCACCAATGAGGTGGCTCGACATTTTATGTATTCACTATGTAATGGCCTAATAAACTCGGAGACATTTTTAGCCTTATAATAGACACCAGA
>CAZLZZ010000196.1:0-5464 GCA_964564165.1 uncultured Alcanivoracaceae bacterium
TAAATATTTACCGATGGTTTTGCCTTTGAAATTTTCAATATTTCTATCAAAAATGACTTCACCACGCAAGATAGTTTGCTCTACCACGCCATAGACGGTGTGTTGCTCATAGGCAGATAATTTATTTTTATGTAAAATATCTTTTTTGTCAATGGTATGTTGAGTCTCGGGGTTCCAAATAACAAAATCGGCTTGGTAATTTTTTGCGATTTTGCCTTTGATATTTTCCAAGTTAACTAAGCGAGTAGGGCGTTCACACATCCATTTAACCAAGTGTTCAAAGCTATAACCCCGTTTTTGAATTGCAGTCCAGATTAAACTTAGACCAAATTGCAATGATGAAATACCACCCCAGGCTTCCCATAAATTGTGTTCTTCTAATTTTTTCAAAGCAGGTGTACAAGGCGAATGATCTGAAACTATAAAAGCAATACTGCCATCTTCTAAGCCTTGCCACAATTCATCCTGATTGTCATCATCACGAATCGGTGGACAACATTTATAACGCCCATCGCCATCAGGAATACTGTTTGAACTCAATGTTAAATAGTGCGGACAAGTTTCAGCCGTGACTTTAATGCCATCATCTTGAGCCTGTTGGATTAATTTAATGGCTTGAGCAGAACTCAAATGCACAATATGCACTTTGCAGTCGTGCTTTTTAGATAAACGGATAATTTCGACAATGGCATTTACTTCCCAAGCATCTGGACGTGACTCTAAAAATTCTTGATAACTGGCATTGTCCTTTGGAGTAAAATCATTCAATTGAGAATCCAGTTCAGCATCTAACTCAGCATGCACCAATAATGTGGCTTTGCCTTTGGCTAAAATTGGCATAGCTTTATCTAATGTTGCCGTATCACTGGCTGGAAATTCATCTATGCCTGAGTCAATCATAAAGGCTTTAAAAGAATTGATTCCTGCATCCATCATTGCTGATAATTCGTTTTCATTGTCAGGAACCACTCCGCCATGAAAGCCAATATCCACCCAAATTTGATTGGCCAAACAGGATTTCTTTACATTAACTGCATCAAGTGTGGTGGTTACAGGAATACAATTTAATGGCATATCAATCACAGTGGTAATACCACCTGCAGCAGCAGCTTGAGTGGCAGTATTAAATCCTTCCCAATCGGTGCGACCAGGTTCGTTGATGTGAACATGTGTGTCTACTAGGCCTGGCATAATGACTAAATCGCCAAAATTAGTATGTTGGCAATCTTTTGGAATGTCATTAATTGATACAATATCGATAATTATGCCATTTTCAAATAAAACAGCGGCTTGTTGTAGTTTTCCATTGGTGAAAACTTGAGTTGATGAGATGGCTTTCATGTTTTATTTTTTTAGTAAAGTTCAAAAGGATTTAACAGTTTAACACCGCAATTTTTAAAATCATTGGTATTTCGGGTTACAACGGTTAAATCATAAATTAAAGCCGTTGCAGCAATTTGTTTATCTAGGCTGTTTTCGTGATGAGGAACACGTAAATTCCCCCAAACTTGGGCACAATCAAAGTCAAATGGCAGTATCATATTGGTATAATCATTTAAAACAAGCTTAAGCCAATTCTCTAAATTCTCAGCTTGAATCCTGTCATTTCTATGTCGAATCATCTCAATTCCCCTGCGCAATTCACCAATGGTAATAACGCTTAAATAGACTTTTTCGTTATTTTTTAAAACTTGCTTAAAGAATTTTTGCACGCCTTTATCTGAACTTTTTCCTTTGCGACATTCGCTAATAACATTGGTATCAAGCAAATACATCAGTTTCTTCAGTTTTTTGTTTGCGTTCAAAATCTGAATCATTGCCAGCGTTAGGTATTTGCATTAGTATTTCTGCAAATGATTTCTTTTTAGGTTGTAATAAAACTTGCGATAAAATAACTCTGTGTTCAGCTTCTGCACTATTGCCTGATTTTCCAGCACGTGCTTTTAATGCTTTTACAATATTGTCATCAATATTTCTTACAATTAAATTAGCCATTATAATTGCCTTATGGTTTAAATTGTGGCAATTTTAGCACAACATTGATATCAATGATAGCATTTTTGAAGATGGGTTTTTATTTCAATTGCTCAATCCAAATTCCCAATTGTTGGCGTTCAATCTCTGTCATTTTAGTGGTATTACCCAATGGCATAATCTGCGAATTAACCGTTTGTGCTTTGATTGATTGTGCATTGATTTTTATAGAATCAAAACTATCAAACGTCATACCTTTAGGTGGGGTGACAAAAATAGTGCTAGTAGGTGCAGAAGAATGGCAGTTTACACAATGTTTTCCGATCATTTGCATAGCCTTGTGGTCAGAAATGATAATAGGTTTTTCATCGGTTGTACCCGCAATTGTGCTTGAGGTAAATTGAGCTTTAGGCATGGTATAAATAACCACAACAATTAATAAAGCAATAGATACAGGCAACAACCAATAGTTTTTAACACCTTTGCCCTTAAGATTAAACCAATGACGTATTCCAACACCCACCAGAATCAATGCCGATAATACCAGCCAACTATTACTATTGCCAAAAGTGCTAGGAAAATGATTGCTAATCATGATAAATAACACGGGCAAAGTCATATAATTGTTATGAATAGACCGCATCAAGGCTTTTTTGCCCAAAGTTGGATCGCCTAGCTCGCCTTTTTTTGCAGAGTTAACCATTGCTTTTTGTGAAGGAATAATCACAAAAAAGACATTTAACACCATAATAGTGCCAATTAATGCCCCAATGTGAATATAAGCTGCACGCGCACTAAGTAATAAATTTAAGCCATAAGCAATGCCAACTATCAGAATAAATCCAATCAAGGCAAATAATTTCATGTTTTTAACCAGCGGCGATTTACACATTAAATCATAAATAACCCAACTAACAACTATGCTGCCAACGCCAATTGCAATAGCTTGCGAGGATGAGATTTCTGCAACACTGGGGTCAATCATATATATACTGGCATTGTAATAATAAACCACTGCCAATAACACCAAACCTGATAACAAGGTAAAATAAGCTTCCCACTTAAACCAATGCAAATCTTTGGGAATCACTTTGGGTGAATGTTTGTATTTTTCCAGATAATAAAAACCACCGCCATGCACTGCCCATAAATTACCGGCCAATTCTTCACGCAAATTTTGCGTGCGGTTAAGGCTGTTTTCTAAAAAATTAAAGTAAAACGATGCACCAATCCATGCGATGCCAGTAATCATGTGAACCCAACGAACCGATAAATTTAACCATTCTATGATATGCGCTTCCAACTTATTTATACCTTTTAAAAAGAATCATGAGATTATATAATTTGTGCCTGTTGTTTGGCAAGGCTAAGTTACCATGTTTCTATGAAGAAACTATTGCTGGCAAAACTGGATATAAAAAATACCCTATGATTTTAATATTTCTTGTAATAAATTAATGTACATTAAAAAACATAGGAGTATAATTTCAAATGTAAAATTAATTTAAAGAGGGGACTCTTATGTTTGGTCTTTCAACGCAAGCACATAAAAAACACATTCAAGCTGTTAAACGTTATTTAAAGAAAAATGCAAGCCCTGCAATTTTAGCCAGTTGTAATAAATCAATAGAGCTGTTTTTTGGGGGGATGTCAATTGATGAAATTGAACTTCATGACAATATATATTGGGCAAATGTTGTTATTGATTTTATAAAATCAATTAAGAAAAACCCTTATGGGGCTTCAGTAATCAGGGTGTTTAACCCCGAAGTTAAAAAACAGGGTTACCAAAACAATCATACGATTATACAAATTGCTTGCCTAGATATGCCATTTTTGGTAGATTCGGTTTCTTTGGCTTTTACCAAGCTGGGTTTAGATATGGCGCTGATGACTCATCCAGTTGCTTCTGTTAATAGAACTGCGGCAGGCGTATTAAAAGACCTTGATGGCACGGATGTTAAAGAATCATGGATGCATATCGAAATCAATAAATTGACCAATGCCAAACAATTAAGTGAATTGCTATCAGAAATGGAGTTGGTGATTAATAAGGTTTATGCTTGCGTAGATGACTGGCAACCTATGTTTGTTAAAATGCGTGAGGCCAAAGATAGCTTGCTTGAGAAAGATGACAAAAATACTTTTAGAAAGCAAAAGAAATTCCTTGATTGGTTATTGGATAACAATTTCACTTTCTTAGGTTATCAATATTATTCAACCAAAGCTGCGGGCAAAACTAAAACATTGTTGCCCCTTAAAACTTCTGCTCTGGGTTTATATAGTTCAGACTCATATCTTCATGATATCGACAATATCATGAGCCAAGACTATCAAGTGAAGAAACAATCTGATTTAGTGATAATCACAAAACTCAATGCGCGACCAAGAGTGCATAGACCTGGGACGCTTGATTATATCGGTATTTTAGAGGTCAACAAACAAGGTGATGTGTTGGGAGAACACCGCTTTGTTGGTTTGTTCACTTCTGCTGCAATAAACACAAGGCCATGGGGGATTCCCTATATCAATGAGAAAGTAAAAGGGGTTATTAAACGTTTTAAATTTGATGCTTCTAGCCACACAGGTAAGAACATTATTCACATTATGGAAACATTGCCCAGAGATGAGTTGATGCAATCTAGCAGTGATGAATTGTACCATACCATCTATTCAATACTAACCATTCAAGAACGTCAAAAATCTAGTGTTACGGTTAGGCAAGACAAATTTAAACGCTTTTATGCTTTTTTGGTACACATACCCAGAGATAAATTTAATACCGATGTTCGTCTTACTATCCAAGATATATTATCAAAAGAAGTATCAGGAACACACATAGAATTTCAAGTAAAAATTGAAGACACTGACTTAACTCGATTGTATGTGACCGCTTATTCGGAAGCCCAACTAAAATTAAACACAGGAGATATTGAGGATAAAATCACTCAATCACTGAGGTCTTGGGAAGATGAATTAGAAGATATATTGGTGGAAAGACATGGGCTGCAATTGGGCAATGAATTGGCCAGTAAATTTGTCAGTAAATTTTCAATGTCCTATATGGAAGATGTGGCACCAAGAGTAGCTGCATTTGATGTGGGCAATGCTTCTCGCTTGTCTTCAACTGATGAGCTTCAATTGAGTTTATATCGACCAAGAGATATTGGCAGTAAAATATTTAGGTTTAAAATATTTAGAAATGAGAACACCATTCCATTAAGTGAAGTGTTGCCAATTTTAGAAAATTTAGGTTTACATGTTGTGCGTGAGCGGCCGTATAAAATTGCTTTGGAAGAGGGTTCAATTATATGGATTCAAGATTTTGATTTGTCATTGGCACACGGAGCAGAATTGGAATTAAACTTGGTTAAGGAAAGATTTAAAACTGCATTTAAGCAGATAATTAGTGGCAGAGTAGATAACGATGGTTTTAACAAGTTGCTCATTTTGGGAGGACTAGATTCTCGACAAATCATTATTTTAAGAG
>CAZLZZ010000197.1:0-5369 GCA_964564165.1 uncultured Alcanivoracaceae bacterium
GTGCTAAATATTAGACAGGACTTATTAATTGCAGTACTAGGAGCTTGTCCCAGAATAGAAAATCTATTACAGAAAAGCTGAATTTGTGCCATTTTCAGCTGTTTTTCGTCACATAGCGGAGCTATTCTCCTCAAAAAAGCCAAAAATCGCCCTAAACCCAGCTTTCCTTCATGACGATTCCTATTCTCGGACAAACTCCTAGCTCCAATCTTCTAAATCTAATAAATGTGATGCTTGATAAAATGCCTTATCATTGCTTATGAGTCTTGCATTGGCTGAAAGTGAATGGGCAGCAATTAGCATGTCCATAACACCTAATGTTTTGCCCTGTTTTTCACATTGACTTCGGAAAGTGGCATAAACTTTAGCCACTTTAGAATTCCATGGGAGAATATCAACACGAATCAAAAACTCATGTACAATTTTACGTAAATTTGTGGCATCAGGTTTTTTTGCTAATCCTGTCAGTAACTCTGCTTCGGTAATGGCAGATATGCAAATAGTTGAAATATTAATTTGCCTTAGTTTATTACTAATTTTTGGATAATTTCCTTTAATGATATAACTCACTGTATTGGTATCTAGCATAGTAAGTTGATGCGCTTCCATTAAAATAAGTCACGTTCTTGTACTGGACTATTATCGCGTTCATTCATAAAATCATCAGGAATATCTATAGTTTCCAATAAGTTAAAAAAATCATCCCATGAATCAGGTTTTCTTGAAAGAATAACATCGCCTGTATGAAGGTCTCTCCGGATAAAAACCTCATCACAGTTAAACCTAAACTCCTTCGGTAATCGAATGGCTTGCGAGCGACCATTCATAAATAATTTAGCAGATTGCATAGGGCCCCCTAATCGTTAATAATATATCACAATATAGACCAATAAGCCTAAAAGGTCAATAAAAAACTATAAATTTCATTCTTGTATGAAATAATCGGCCCTATTGGTGATAAGGTTTTTTTAGAATTTCTTAGGCGCATTAAGGGCTTGTGCTACCATTGTGATTTCTATATCGAGATTTGGGATTTCCAAAAACCAATACAAAACTACAGAAATGTGCGCACAACAAAAGTTATGAAGATAAAACCCGCATTATTATTTTTTTAAACACAGGTATTGAAAATTAATTTTCAGCTTTAAGTTACCCAACAAATACCGTAAAATGTCTTTTTCTTAAAATACAAAGACACGTATGAAAATAAAAGCAGCAGTAGCATGGCAAGCAGGCAAGCCATTGGTAATCGAAGAAATTGATTTACAAGGACCGCAATTTGGCGAAGTTTTAATCAAAATGGTAGCAACTGGTGTTTGTCACACCGATGCTTTTACTTTATCAGGTGCGGATCCAGAGGGCATTTTCCCAGCGGTATTGGGCCACGAAGGTGGCGGTATTGTTGTTGAATTGGGAGAAGGTGTGACATCAGTGAAAGTAGATGACCATGTGATTCCTCTTTATACACCAGAATGTGGAGAATGTAGCTTTTGTACTTCGGGCAAAACCAACCTTTGCCAAGCCATTCGAGAAACCCAAGGCAAAGGCCTGATGCCAGATGGAACAACTCGTCTATCTAAAGATGGCAAGCCGATTTATCATTATATGGGAACATCAACTTTTGCAGAATATGCAGTGGTTCCTGAAATTGCCTTGGCGGTTATCAATAAAGCAGCGCCTCTGGATAAAGTGTGTTTATTGGGTTGCGGAATTACCACAGGTGTGGGAGCTGTATCTAATACGGCGCAGATGGAAGCAGGTGCAACCGTTGCAGTATTTGGACTGGGTGGTATTGGTTTAGGCGTGATACAAGGTGCGGTGATGGCTGGAGCCAGTCGAATTATTGGTGTGGATATTAATCCTGATAAATTTGAATTTGCCAAGCAAATGGGTTGTACTGATTTTGTTAATCCAAAAGATTACGATAAACCTATCCAAGATGTTTTGGTGGAAATGACCAATGGTGGCTTAGATTATACTTTTGAATGTGTCGGGAATGTCGATTTAATGCGGTCAGCTTTAGAGTGTTGTCACAAAGGCTGGGGAGAATCAATCATCATTGGTGTAGCTGGAGCTGGACAAGAAATTGCCACACGTCCATTTCAGTTGGTCACTGGTCGTGTATGGAAAGGCTCTGCTTTTGGTGGCGTTAAAGGCCGTTCGCAATTGCCGGGTTATGTGGATGATTATCTCGCAGGCAAATTAAAAGTGGATGAATTTGTTAGTCATGAGATGGGTTTGGAAGACATCAATAAAGCCTTTGATTTGATGCATGCTGGTGATGGCATCCGAACGGTAATTAAGTTTTAGCACAAATTTCTCAAATCTCGTTCCCATGCTCCTGCGTTGGAACGCACATTAAAGATTTAAATATTCAGATTATCCGCGGGACTTTTAATTTTGTTAATCGAATGTGAGGAAACATGCGTATAAATTTGTGTAGTTTCCAAACGCTTATGACCCAAAAGCTCTTGAATATATCGAATATCAGTGCCCTCATCCAATAAATGCGTAGCAAAACTGTGCCTTAAGGAGTGCACTGTCACTTTCTTTTTGATGGCTGCTTTCTTCACCGCGGATTTAAATACATTTTGTACACTTGTTGGGCTGTATTTTCCACCATTTTGACCTTCAATTAAAAAATCATGAGGTTTGTAAATTTTATAATATCCACGCAGTAAAGACAAAGTCTTTTCGGACAACATAATATATCTATCCTTTTTGCCCTTGGCTTGCCTAACATGGATTTTCATCGCATCAGAATCAATGTCACCAATTTTTAAATTTAACAACTCACCCAAACGCAAACCACCAGAATAAATCAACAACAAAATTGTTTTGTGTTTTAAATTGTTGGTGACTCGGATAAGTTTAGAAATATCCTTAGCCGATAAAACTGTAGGCAAATAAACAGGTTTACGCAATTTGATGTTCAGTACTTTAGGAATGGGTTGATGAAAGACTTTGCCATATAAAAATCGAATAGTCGCCAAAACCTGTTTCATTGAAGAAAAAGAATATTTTTTCTGCTGTTTACAATAATACAAATAATTTTGGATATCATCATCAGAAATTTTTGTTACTTTTAACTCTGAAACCCACTGTAAAAATAACTTTAAAGCCGACGAATAGTTTTTTACTGTAGCCTCAGAATAATTCTCAATCCGAGCTTGTTTAATAAAACGAATAATGATTTCTTGCTTTTTCATCAAATACCATGTATTTTGCGTAGTATAAACAAAATAATATAACATATAGCCGCAGTATATGCAATTGTGTATATTACGATGTTGTGTGGCATTAAAAACCAACCAAGAATAAACAAAGAAACATTAAAATATGAGTAGTTCGAGACCAACAAAATCTATTGAAGAATTATTATCAATGTATGATAATGGAAAACTACTATTGCCAGAATTTCAAAGAGATTTTAAATGGCCTTTAGAAAAATCTGAAACTTTATTTGATTCCATTTTTAAAGATTTATTTATTGGTTCAATAATCCTCTCAAAGCCACAGTTTGATTTAGCGTGCAAAAAACTTGATTTAAGAGAAAGGGGTTCAAAGAAAAGAAGACCAGTTCCTAAAAAGCATACTGTAGAAGACTTTGAAATAGATGATGTTTATACAATATTAGATGGTCAACAAAGAGTAACTTCAATTTATAGAACTTTAAAAGGACCTGACACTATCCACCTCTTATTTAAAGATATAGACACTCTTTTATCAGCAGAATACTATGATTATGAAAACAAGAAACCGAATGTAAGTTATGATGAATATATTGATGGTTTCGACTCAAGCAAACCTGATGATAAAACATTATTTATAAGCCTAAAAGATTTATATGATGGTCGAAATATGAGAGAAACACCTTATTCTTGATGAATATATCAATCCCTTTCTCAACTCTTTTTCAATCGATAATGAAAAAAAAGAAATATTAAGGGATTTTGCTATACAATTGAAATCTGATTTTGTTTCTTCAATTTTAAAACAAAAAACCCTCATTTCAGTCCAGTTGTTGGATATGAATATTGAAAAGTTTTGCCTTTATTTTGAAAGGAGTAATTCACAAGGTCTTTCATTATCATTTACAGATATAATAACTGCAAAAGTTTATACTGAATTCAATTTAAGAGAAGAAATAGACAAAGCAATAAAAAATCATACATACTTCACTGAAAAGTTGGTTGATTCAACCGTAAGATATATTAATTATTTAGCAAATGATTCTGTTACTAAAAAATCAATTTTAAAAGAATTAAACGGTTCACACTTTACAGAGTATTGGAGAAAAACCGTAAAGGATTTATCAGTAATTCAAGGATGGTTAATTGAGAATAACTGGTTGTTTGATGTAGAAAAAATTCCTTACAAAACTATGTTATTACCAATTTTGTCTTTCTATCAAAATCTTGAAAATAAAGAGTTCTCTCAAGCAAGCATAAAACAATTAGATTTACTTAAATTTTGGTTTTATGGTTCTATAATTGACACAAGATATGGTGGTGCAAGACACGGTTCTACAAATGTAGTTATAAAGGAAGATTGCGATATAATGAAAGGTATTGCTAAAAATAATTTTCCAGATAAAACTTATTGGCAGAAAATAAGAATAGAATATACTTTTGAAGAATTTAAGAAAATTGATAGTAAAGCAAATGCTAAATTTATGGCTCTTAACTATTATATGTGGAATAAGAAACCATTTAAAAACTTGAATAATAATGCAGATGTAAGTTTTAACGAAAAAGTAGATGTTCATCATATTTTTCCTTCTGATTATTTAGAAAAACAATTTGGAAAAGATTCTAATGAGTTTGATTATTCTGACACAATCTTGAATAAAATTAGAATTAACAAAATAGAGAATATTAAGATTAGTAACAAACCACCGAAAAAATATCTAAACGAGATTAGAACAAAAAACATAGAAATTAAAAAATCTCTAAAAACACATTATATTGGTGATGTAAATAAATTAATTAATGGTGATTTTGACCTAAACTATTTTGATTTTCTTAAAAGTAGGTATGATAGTATAACACCATTATTAGATGAATTGAAAAATGCGAATAAAAAATTAAGTGATGGTGAAAGTGATGGAATTTGGAATACATAAAAACGCCACACAACAACGTGTATAAATCATTGGGCAACAAGTGGTTAAATGAAGTTATAGATATAAATAAAGATAGAGATAAACCGAAAATGGAGTGCTTTTAAACGCCCAACGCCTCATACACAAACCGTTGTGCTTCATTGTGACAAACCACTAACTAATGATAAAATTCTTTAGAAAAATTAGACGAAAAATGCTGACTGAAAATAAGTTCGGAAAATATCTGATTTATGCAATCGGAGAA
>CAZLZZ010000198.1:0-5279 GCA_964564165.1 uncultured Alcanivoracaceae bacterium
TGATGCAAAGTAAAACCCCAAGATTTCAGTTTGTCTTTTTTGTCTTGTGCTAAAGCATCAAACGCGGTTGTGCTTAAAAACAAATCATTTTCAGTGATGGTGATGCCATTACCTGCAAAGGCGAGTTTTTCTTCATCGGTTAAGAACACAGTCTTATCTTGATAAAATTCAGCAATCGCTTTGGGCACTTCTAGATCAGCAAATGAACCGGCATGAATCATACAGGCCCTTCCAGCCAAGCAGGCCAAAACAACATTGGTGTGGTATTCGCCATCGGCTAAATCAAACTGAAACATCAAGTCCAAATCAAACATCTCATACATGGCTTTTGCTCCTGCATCATTGACCCGTTCTGTCATGCCGCAAAAAGCAATATTTCTCGCCCTATCTGGCACCAAAACGCCGGTTAATTCAGCAATACCTGAATCGCGCTTAATGTGGTGCTTTTTATAGCCCAACATTTCATCAAAAAACATTCGGATATCTTTGCGTTGGGTTTCTTTTTGGCGGTTTTCATGTAACATCGCCCCAATAATATACTTGTTGCCGTGAGCAGTAGCAAAGGCATTGTTGGGAAATACCGCATCGGGGGTTTCTTCAGAGCCTGGAAAAGTCATTACAGGCACACCGCAATCCGAAATTTTACGCGCCAAATGCATCTGTTGCACAATCGCCAAATTGGCATCGGTTTCTTGATCCATTTGCATGTATTGGTTATCTGATGCGGTTTGTTCATCCAACGAGAATCCAACGGGCGACACCATAAATGCCGCTTTCATCGCAGCAGCTTGTTTGATGGGATACTGATTTTCAGTGATGGCTTTTAAAAAGTCTTTGGGTGTTTTGACTATCATGGTTTTGCAAATACAAATAAATAGCCATTATGCGCTATTCATTTGTGCAAATAAAGAACAATTAGATTAGCAATTATAATTTTCTTGTGTATTTTAGACAAACAAAACAGATCTAACCCAAAACACACATTGAATAACACACCCAATAGTTTAACTTGCTGAATACTGATTTAACATTTATTGAACATTTGTTGTGCTATAATGTGATTATCTTCACTAGCACTAGTAACACGAATTTGACCTCATGTTTATTACTTGTTCAATAATAAATGGCCAGAACAAATTCCCCCGCTAGAAAAGATAAAGGAGTTTTATTTTGAAATAGCTTTCAAAATAAAGAAATAATTAATTGACATAGGAAACTATTATGAAAAAATTACATACATACATACATACTTACTTACTTACTTGCCTGCCTAGTTTTCGGCTCAATTTCACAAGCCCAGAACTATCGAGCTTTAGAAAAACGGCCTGATTTTGTGAATATAAGCCCTCAGGGAATGTCTGAAGATCACCGAAGGCAGGCCAGTCTTGGCCATGACAAAGCTTTAATTCAAGCTAGCTATATACGACTAAATCTAAAGGGCTTGAATATTATCAGAGGAGACAAAGGTAAATATTATACCATTGATAACACCCAAATGTCAGGCCAGCAAATTTCCCTTAAGTTACCAAACATCAACAAACCTGTATTACTCTATGTTGACAACGTCCAAAACTTAATAGAAGGCGAGGATATTGTTACCTATACGGGCCATGTTGCAGATAACAGCAATGATTTTTTTACTTTATATTTTTCTGATAATGTGGTAATGGTGAAAATCAATTACGTGAAATACATCTATATTATTCGACCACTTGAAGGATCTGCTAATAAGCATTCTGTAGCGCAACTAGAAAAAAGATTGATGGTTAAGGATACAGGTGAGGATGTCCGAGTTTCTAATGAAAAAAGAGCAACAAAGAATTATGTAGAAAAATCAGCCAATGGCTCTGGTATAGTGAAAGTGTTGTTTTATGCTGCATCTGATGTCATTTGGCCAAGTTTTTATGTCAGCACTATTGTTGCTGAAATGAAAGCAGCATTAACTAGAAGCAAAGTTGAATCAAATAATAAGATTTCATCCGCAGGTTTAAAAATTATAAACTCTACATTTTATGGCCTTTGTCATGATCCTATATTGGATAAAATGGAAGATGGTACTGGAGAGTTTACAAATATAGATCAAGACCTAATTACCTTTGGTGCGGATATTGCAGTTTTGCTGGTATCTACTTATACAGGGGGCGATTGTGGTCTTGGGTCAGTAGGTATTTATGGAAGGATCGGTGGGCTTGCAATTGCCTATAACTCAAATAACCCTTTTACTGTCGTAGCTGATGCCTACGCTCTAGGTGACTTAACAGCCTTGCATGAAATGGGGCATATTTTTTGTGGTGGACATGCAATTACATTGCCAGGTGAGTATCCAGGTTTCTTTAGTTTTTCAAAAGGATTAACTCACTATGACCATGCTATTCCTGGAAATAGCTGGCAAACGATGATGGGTAGCTATGGCATATTTGGAGATGATTGTGTTTTTAATGGTCCTTATTCTTCTTGCGAAAGAATTGCCTATTTCTCAAATCCAGACCCACTTCTAAAATATAATGGGGTCTCGATTGGTGATCATAATAAAATCGATATGAAAAAGTCACTTGATTATACCATGCCCATAGTATCAGGTTGGAGAAGCTCACCCGTGCCTCCACCCAATGCTCCTAATCCTATATCATCAAACAATGAAGCCTGTTTTGGATTAAATTCAATTAGTTGGACCGCCCAATCTGGCGCAACAGAATACAGTCTTTATAAATCAACCAGCTCTAGCTTTACCTCTCCAGTCTTGTTATATACTGGCAGCAATACCAATACAGCGGTTAATGTTGACTTTGGCACATGGTATTTACGCACACAAGCTTGTAATGCTTCGGGGTGCAGTACCAATAGCAATCAAGTAACAGCATACAGATATAACGGTTGCCTATAATCTATTAAGAAATTTGGGTGATTAATTTATATAAATAGGTTAATCACCCAATTAAGGAGAATGATATGAATAAATTAATGACTACAATGGTATTAACACTGATCATCAGCTTTAGTGCTTTATCACAGATCGGGCCAATTTCACCATGCGTAGACTGTGAGGACTTCAGCAAGAGAACAGAGCCCTTTAATGGCACTTGGTACAACCCAGAACAGTCAGGCACAGGATTTAGTATTGATGTACAAAATGGTAAATTATTTGGTGTTTATTACGGCTATGATCTTCAAGGAAAAGCTATTTGGCTGACTTTTGTCGATGATTTAACACCTTCAGATGATGCAAATATTATGTGGACTATTGATGCCGAACTCACACAATTTGAGAACGGCAACAGTTTCAATACAGAGTACACCAGTCCAGAAACAACCGATTATACGAGCAAGATCCACATTGATTTCACTCAGAAAAATCATGCCATTTTTAGTGTTAATGATGGACAACAACAAAATATAGTTCCCATTATTTTTGGCGTTAGTGGTTCGGTGGATTTCCCCGAGAAAACTACTTACATTTTTCCAGAATTGGCAGGTATGTGGACTTTTGTTTATCATTTTAAATCTATCTCAGGGATAGTACCGCCTGAACCATTCTCAATAGTTTCCGAAACTTTAGTTATCCGAAATAAACGTATTGTTAATGAAAATAATGATGGTATAGATGATGTGGTTTATGGCTTAAATAGTTATTCTTCTTTTCCAGAAAATATCAGGGTTGGCAATATTGTTTGCCGAACTGAGTTGATTAATGAAATAATACAGGGTCCAAGTTGTGAATTTATTGATAACAGAGGTTTATTTGGGGATATTGAAAACAAGCCCCGATATAAAATGAGCGTTGGAGGATTAGGTGCATTTAGATTATTTGGTGAACATGAAGATGGCCATACTTTTGAAGCGATTAAAATCAACTCTAAGCGTTATAACTTTTAGGTAATCTTGATATTAAACCAAAATCTCCTAATTTTATGAAAAATTATGATTAAATTAACATGACTATGTACTTAGCTCCTGTTCCACGAAATAATGATACCAAAAGAGCTATATATACCAGTCAAATCTAGTGGTTTATCAATGATTTATGTAATATGCCATATATTACATTCTAAATCAATAGGTTGCAACGTGAAACAGGAGTTAAGTGCATAGCCATGTAAATTAATTACAATACTGATCTTTATCCTGACTAATAGTTTTAATGCTTTAGCACAAATAGGCCCAATTTCACCATGCGTAGACTGTGAGGGTTTCAGTAAAAGAACAGAGCCCTTTAATGGCACTTGGTACAACCCAGAACAGTCAGGCACAGGATTTAGTATTGATGTACAAAATGGTAAATTATTTGGTGTTTATTACGGCTATGATCTTCAAGGAAAAGCTATTTGGCTGACTTTTGTCGATGATTTAACACCTTCAGATGATGCAAATATTATGTGGACTATTGATGCCGAACTCACACAATTTGAGAACGGCAACAGTTTCAATACAGAGTACACCAGTCCAGAAACAACCGATTATACGAGCAAGATCCACATTGATTTCACTCAGAAAAATCATGCCATTTTTAGTGTTAATGATGGACAACAACAAAATATAGTTCCCATTATTTTTGGCGTTAGTGGTTCGGTGGATTTCCCCGAGAAAACTACTTACATTTTTCCAGAATTGGCAGGTATGTGGACTTTTGTTTATCATTTTAGGTCTATCCCAGGGGTAGTACCTCCAGAACCGTATTCAATAATTTCCGAAACTTTAGTTATTAAAGAAAAAATCATTGCGAATGAAAATAATGATGGTATAGATGATATAATTTATGTAGTAAACAGTTTTTCTTCCTTTCCAGAAATACTTAGAATTGGTAACATCGTTTGTCGCACTGAGTTGATTGATGATGAAATACAAAATCCCAGTTGTGAATTCTATGATCGTAGGGGGGCTATTTGGCGATATTTCAAATCAACCCCGATATAAAATGAGCGTTGGAGGATTAGGTGCATTTAGATTATTTGGCGAACATGAAGATGGTCATACTTTTGAAGCGATTAAAATCAACTCTGAGAGTTATAATTTTTAGGCTATCTTGATACTAAGCCAAAATCTCCTGATTTTATGAAAAATTATGGTAACTACTTACACCCGCCGTCATTACCGCGTAGGCGGGTAATCCATTTAAAAATGATACGAATATCACTATTAAATGATATGAATCTCACAATAGATTAACTTGCTACACCCATGTAGCAATCAAGTGACTGCTTTTTATTATAATGGCTGTAAGTAATTTTATTATTTGGAGAATAAATATGGTAACTATTTAGCGTGTTTTAAAAAAAATTCTT
>CAZLZZ010000199.1:0-5201 GCA_964564165.1 uncultured Alcanivoracaceae bacterium
CAGTTGGAATCAGAATTTAATTGGGAATTTTGATTTTTCGGTCAACCACTAATTAGAAATCAAAAAATTATAAACTTCTTTACTCTTTCCTTGTAAAAATTCGGCAGTTATTTTGGCGGCCTTTTTTGGTGGCAATTCTTTTGCTAGCAAGCTTGCCAATTGCTTTTGTTGTTCAGTCAATTCTGAACTAACTTCGACAACTTGCTGCGCGGCGATTGCTATGACAAATTCTCCGCGTTGTTGATTGGAGTCTGATTCTACAAACACTTTTAGCTCTGCCACCGTACCTTGTTTGATGGTTTCAAATGTTTTGGTGATCTCCCTACCTATAGCGATTTGCCTGTCATCGCCCCACACTTCTTGCATATCTGCCAAGCATTTTAGAATTCTGTGGGTAGATTCATAGATGATACTGGTGCCAGTATAGCTGCCTATTTTGGTTAATTGCTGTTGTCTTTGTTGTTTTTTGGCCGACAAAAACCCGAAGAAATGAAACTCATTGGTGGGCAAGCCGCTACAAGATAACAAGGCAATAATGGCACTGCCACCAACGATGGGAACCACCTTGATTTGCTCCTGGTGTGCCAATTTTACCAATGGATAACCAGGATCACTGATTAACGGTGTTCCTGCATCGGAAACCAATGCAATGTTATTGCCCTCCTGCAATAAATTGACTACTTTTTTTGCTGATTCATTCTCGTTGTGTTGGTGGAAGCTGATTAATTTATTTTTGATGCCATAATTCGCCAACAGTCGACCAGAGTGGCGCGTGTCTTCACAAGCGATGATGTCAACCGCTTTTAAAACAGCCAATGCTCTGTGTGTAATATCATCTAAATTGCCAATTGGTGTCGCAACGATATATAATGTACCTGTATTTTTATCCATAGCCTGCTGTTAATTATGAGAATCATCTATTTATTCATTGTCATTTTACTCACTTCTTCTTGTGGTAACCAAGCTATTCGGCCAGATAAATCACAATATGATGGTTTAGATCAAGCACAAATTTTTTATACTTCTCATGATTACACCAATGCAGCGACTGCTTATATGCAGCTATATTGGCAATACCGCCAGACAGATTTTGCTGTTTTTGCAGCCGACAGTTATTTACAAACAGGCCAATTTAAAAAGGCGAAAGAAACCTTATCCATTATTTCCCCAAGTGGCCTAGATGATTTAGGCGACAATCCGTTATATCAGCTGATCTGGGCTGAGTTGAATATCAGAGAAAACAATTACCGCATTATTTTAAACAATATTGAAGGCGAATTAAGGCCTCGCTACCTGCAATTAAAAGCCCGTATAGACCAGCACAACAAAGACTATATCAATGCCGCGTTGGCACTGATTGAACTTTCAGAATTGGATCCTATGAAAATTGATATAGGCAACATTATCAACAATTTATTGCTAGCGCCTGAAGACCAACTAACCCAAGCTTTATTTAATTCTGAACTTTCTGAATTACAACAAGGGTGGTTAGAGGCAGCATTTGTTGTATCATCGCAGGAACACTCTTCCAAACCAGTACAAGACTGGAAAAACCGCTGGGGCCAACATCCCGCCAATGCTTTTTTTGTTCACAACAACAGTTATAAAAATATTGCAGTACTATTGCCATTGACAGGAAGATACAAAGACATATCTAAAAGCATACAACAAGGCATGATTGCCGCCATCTATCAAAACGAACTTTCGAAGCAAAACCTGTCTTTTTTTGATACTGGGTCAGCGGGTGAAAATTTTGTTTCGGCTTGGTATGGTGCAATCGAATCAGGTGCTGAATTTATTATTGGACCTTTAGAAAAGAAATCCATCCAAAAAATGAGCCAACTTCCTTCAAGCACAGTTCCTGTGTTACTACTGAACAAGCTTCAAAAGAAAAGCAATGCCTACGGGATTTATCAATTCCCTTTATCTGCCGAAGATGAAGTATCTAATGTCGTGTCGCGATTAATCGCTGAAAACAAAAAAAGAATTATGTTATTGGCTCCGGAGTCGCAATCAGGCAGAAAGCTAGCCCAATTGTTCGAAACACAGTTGATAGAAAGTGGTGGAGAACTAACCAGTCATGCTTTTTATCCAGAGTCAGTCCATGACTATTCAAGAGAAATAAAACTAGCTTTGGGGCTTGACCAATCCACTGTTCGTGCAAGACAATTGAAAAGTATTATTGGTACAACTTTTGAGTACGAGTCACAAATAAGGCCTGATATTGATGCGATATTTATTCTCGCAAGACCTAAACAAGCGAGACTAATCAAACCACAATTAAAATTTTTTAAAGCTGAGAGCTTGCCTGTATATTCGATTTCTCAAATACATTCAAATACCACAGACACCGATTTGAACAAAGATTTAAACGGCATTAAATTTTCTCAAAGTGCCTTTGTTATTGACCCACTGTCTTTACAAGAGCATTTGAGTTTTGATGTTACATCAATTGATAGTCAGAAAAAATACTTCGCTCTGGGTTTTGATGCCATTAATCTGTATCCCAGACTTGAGTGGATGCAAACCATGCAAAACCAAAGTATAGAAGGCCTTAGCGGACATCTAAGTGTAGATGGCAATGGAAGAGTACATAGAAAACTGGCTTGGGCTCAATTTAAACGAGGGAAAGCTGAATTATTACCACCATTGAATCCGCCCATAAATCCTCCCTTAAATTTTCGCATCGACAAGCACTTGTTGAATGAATAATGCGTATCTGGGGCGATTACTGGGAAGATGTCGCTTTTGACTTTTTAAAGAAAAATGGCTTAAAAATAGTCAAGCGGAATTTTAATTGCAAAGTAGGCGAAATTGACATAATCATGACAAATAACGATATTTTAATCTTCATTGAGGTAAAATATCGCAAAGACAGCCACTGGGTGTCAGCAGTTGAGTCTGTCACCAAAAGCAAACAAAGAAAGATAATAAAAGCCGCCCAATTGTATTTGCTAAAAAACAAAAAGTACCAAGATTGGAACTGTAGATTCGATGTTGTGTCTATACAAGGAGACAAAGCCAATCCCCAAATCAATTGGATTAAACATGCATTTTACTGAACACTTTATTGAGAACAAATATGAAAAAAATACTACTATTAACCTTAATTAGCCAATTGTTTTTTTTGTCTGCCTGTGCCCCAGTTCTGGTTGGTGGCGCGATTGTATCAGGCATAAGCGTCGCCAATGATAGGCGATCTGCCGGGCAAGTGATTGATGACAAAATAATTTCTGCCCATGTACGCAAAGAAATCCGCAAAAACATCTCAAATGACAAACACATCAAAGTCATGACCTACAACGGCGTGGTACTGTTGGTCGGCGAAGCTGAGAACAACTCCGACAAGATCAAAGCCGAAGATGCCGCGGCAGAACGCAATGGTGTCATACGTGTAATCAATGAACTCAAGGAGGCTATCCCAACCAATATTAAACGCAGAACCAAGGACTCATACATCACTTCAAAAGCCAAATCTTCCTTGCTTAGAATAGATTTAGAAGGTTTCAACCCAACCCGCGTTAGAGTAATGACCACTCGTGGCATTGTTTATTTAATGGGCAAAGTTTCAAAGGCAGAGTCCAACGCAGTGGTCGAAAAAATCCGCAACTTAAAAGGCGTTAAGAAAGTCGTTAAGGTTTTTGAATACATCTGATCACCAGTTTGCACATTTGCACACCCAGCCAGTGATATGCACAAAACCCTCTTAATCACTGGCGCCAGTTCTGGCATAGGTGCAGCTTGTGTTAAGCAGGCTGCACAATTGTCATTAAACATCATTGCAACTGCTCGCAACCAAAGTAAATTGCAGCAATTGGCCAATGACAATAAAAATGTACAAATCATTATCGCAGACATCGCCACCCAAGCAGGTCGCAGTCATATTGCACAATCGATAAAACAACCCATAGATTTTCTATTACACAACGCCGCCATTTTAGACAAACCACAACCGATCCATGAATTAACACTCGATGATTTTCGCAAAAACATCACCACCAATGTTGAGCCCATTATATTTCTCACGCAAAAACTGCTCCCAAACTTAAAAGCTGCGCTGGATTCTCCGAGAATATTAAGCATGTCATCAGGTGCTGCCAAGCAAGCCATCGCAGGATTGGGCAATTATTGCATAGCCAAAGCCGCCGCCTTAATGGCCAACCAAATATTAAAAGTTGAATGTGAAAAACAATGTGGGAAAAAAGCTATTTTGGTCAATGACTACTTCCCAGGAGTCGTTGACACACCCATGCAAAAAACTTTGCGCAGCTCAAGTACCGAAATCTTCCCCTACTCTGATGAGTTTAAGAAGATGAAAAGTGATAATGAGTTAAATAGCCCATCAGATGTAGCAGCGCATATTATGGATATATTTTTAAACACCGATGACCAACAATTTTACCAAACTACTTGGACATTTAAGCCCCATACTGTATTGGATGAATCATGAAACTTAACCCTTGTCACACGCAACATACATTATGAATTATACAGATTTACTGAATGCATTAAACAAAGCCAGTTCTTTTGACCTTTATCGAATAAGAAGCATCATAAACAACCAATTAGAAGACCCCACAAGGGTTTTCAGTATCAAAAAGAAACTATTTGTAGGCCAAGAAATCACTTACTTTGAAGAAGATGAAAACAGATTAATTACTGCCACAATTATTGAGCTTAAAAGAACCCGTGTGGTTGTCAAAAATTGCTGTGACAATCGCATATGGCAATTGTACTATTATCACATAAATATTGATAATACTGAGACAGAAATTGATTCTTCGAATCAACAAAAGCTCGATAAAAACAGCCTTAAAGTTGGCGATAATATTAGTTTCTTTTGCACCGATGGCAGCGAAGTATTTGGCATAGTTGATAAACTCAATCCCAAAACCGCCGGCATAACAACCAAAGATGGAAAATGGCGCGTTGCCTATGCTGCATTATCTTTGGTGTTCGAAGGCGAAGTCAGCCCAAACATCATTGAATACGAAAGCTAATCTCAATGAGACAAATCAAGTGAGCAACCAAGAACACTTAAATAATCGGAATTTACATAAGTGCTTATATAAATACCCTTTTAATTTTGACTATTGAACTTTAGACCAACTCGTTAATGCCAATATTTTCTAAGCTCTTGTAGTTTATAATTAGTGCTTGACCGAAAACACATAACACATTGATATTAAAGTGATATTTCA
>CAZLZZ010000200.1:0-5131 GCA_964564165.1 uncultured Alcanivoracaceae bacterium
TTTGAGGCGAATAGCACGGCTATTCAACGAGAATCAGGTGAAAAGATGTCCAAATCCAGCTTTTTCGCAGTAGGTTTTCTATTCTCGAACAAGCTCCTAGAGCAAAAGCAAAAAGTAAAATACCCATTAGTACCAGCAAGAACATCGCAGGTGATTTAATTACCGCCAACATTGCTGCTCTTCTGGTCAGTCTCATCATTGTCATCCCCGCGAAGGCAGAAACCCATCTCGCTTAAAATCATAACCACCATAAACCTCAAGCATCTTCTTGTTCACAACATAATCAGCAAAATGCTCAACCACCATCGCCCTACTTGCTAAACCCATACTCAATCTCAGCCCACCATCATTCGACAACTCAATAATAGCTTTTGCCAACGCTTTGGGATTTTGCACAGGCACCAAAAGTCCATTAATACCCAAGCCATTCTCACCATTCACCATTTCTCTACAACCAGGTACATCGGCAGTAATAATTGGACGACCACAACTGGCAGCTTCTAGCAATGATTTTGGCAAGCCCTCACGATAAGATGGCAATACCGCGATATGCGACTCACGCCAAAATTCAACAATATCACTGCGAAATCCATGCCACTTCACTAAGCCTTTATCTTGCCAAAGGTTTAATTGTTTTTCAGAAACACTAAAAGGATTAACCGCATGTGGCATACCCACCAAATTAATCTGAATATTATCAATGCCTTTTTTCTGAATAATCCTAGCAGCATCAACCAACTCCTCCAAACCCTTGTCTTTTAACATTCTTGCCACAAAAGTCACTTGAATAACATTATCATCAGGCGGTTCTAAATAGGGAAAAGCCTTAATATCAACCCCAGAACCTCGCACCAAATGTAACCGACTCTCATGGATAAATTTTCCCTTCACTCCATTATAATCATCAGAGTTTTGCACCACCAATTGAATCTGCCTTGTGCTGAACATGATTTTAAAAGCCTTAGTCACAAACCACTTAATCACTCGGATCATCGGATTGCTAGCAGTTTCTAAATAACCCATACCCGTCAAAGTCGCCACCATGCGCTTGGATTTCGACAACCAAAAGGCAATTGTCACCAAAAACATCATGCGCATAGAAACCGTGTGAATCAAACCAGGTCGAACATGATTAATCACTCTTCTGGTTTGTATAATCAATTTGACATTATCAATCAACCCCAAACCATGAGCCCTCTGATTAAATTTTATAAACTCAAACCCATGCGATTTAATCACATCAGTAAATTTCTTGTCATTCTCATAAGCCAACACAGTGATTTCGTATCCCGCCTGTTTAGCCGCTTTTGCCAAGCCCAAACGATGCGACAAAAAATAATTGTCATCGGAAATAATATAGAGGAGTTTGGAATTTATAGGCATATCATAATTTCACTTTAAGTTTCAATTCTACAATCAGGTTGAAGTCTGGTCCAATGAGCTTTTAGTTTTATCTTATGCTCATCAATCATGGGTAGATTCTTCAAAGCCTTCGGCCACAATGTTCTTGCCTTGTCCATTACATCATCAATATGTGGTTCAATAGCACGCCACGGAGCCCCAATCTTATTCGCCCAATACTGAAAATGTTCTTTTGTCACCGCATGCCACTCTTTTGTCTTGGCAAGATTTAAAGCGAATTCAGTTTCATTTTCAACATAAACACTGGTCGTCAATATATCATAAGCAGGGGATAATCTTGGCGTCACTTTATCAAGATAAATCAGACTCCAATTTTTTAAATGTGCATCACCATTTGCCAGTAAAATATTGACCAACAATCTTCTGACAAATTGTTGGGCATCTGCTAAACCGTCACCAGAAAAATCATAAATCACTTTGCCGATTTGTTCATAATTAGCAGAATTGTATTTCTCATGTGGATACTTGTGCAATACTTGTGCAAAGTCTTCCATGTGAATCCTTGTGTTGTTATCACGGTCAAATCGTTTTATGCCGAATGCAAGTTCTTCATTGGGCAGATTAACTTGCGGTAGATTATTTAATTTATTCAGTTCAACTAATTTGATTTCGGGAATATCAACACCAGCCAATGCTGCCAAAGACATAGCTGTAAATTCATTTAAAGGCACATATTTATGTTTAGTAGATGGAGTTTTGATAATCCAATCGCCAAGTACGTCATTTTGGGTCAAGTTATAACGGCCATCTTGCTCTTTCATGGAAAATTTCATTTGCACGCCTGCCAATGAAAATTTATTTTCTTTATTGTTGCTGTTGAACCTTATGGCTTTTGCTTTACCATGAGTGGCCAATACACTTCCTGGCACATCTTCGGGCTCCATAGGAGTGGCAACTAATGCACCTGGCAAGTCATGTCCAAGATATGAAAAAATCTGGAACTCATTGTCAATATGGGCTTTCAATCCCTGAGAAATTAGTTCTCGCAACACACCTTCAGGCAATAAATTAGAAAGTACAGGATGCAATCTTTGGTTTCTTGTCCATGGTTTTGACATGAGTTTGTCAGATTTAGGAAAATTAGGATGTGTTGCCATGGTAAATGTAGGCCGCGAAGAATCATTCTTAAAACTATCAGAGAAACTCAAAACATTTCGCCCGTTGCGATAGCCAGTCAAATACCCAACTAATTTATTATGCAAGCTAAGTTTAATGACATTAAGTTCTTGTATTTTATTATCTTGCTTCATTCCAGACCTTTTAATAAGTCTTTCCATGGATCATGTTCAGGAGAATCTTCTTCTATTTTATTTACTGATTTACTTTCAATAATAGGGTATATTAATGTCTCACTCTCAACACTTTCAAGGATTCCCTTGATTAAACCCAGCTTTTCTTTAGGTATCAACATCAACTCACTTTTCAGCCCTTTGGCAATAAGTTCAAGAGTGCTCAGTCTAGGATTGCCTTTTGATTCTATTTGTTGATACTGCTGACGTGATACACCGATACGAAGCATCATGTCTTTTTGCTTTAAACCAAGGGCTAATCTGCGTTTTTTTAGTTGTTCTAGTAACATCTTCATCACAATCATTTATTTCACTTAAGAAACATATTAGTTTCTTACACAGTTAAAAGCAACGCATTTAACTCTTTTATCTTAAAAAGAACTATGTTTGTTTTTTTTTACAATAAAGAAACACATAAGCATCTTTTTTGCCAATCACAAATACTCACTGAATTTAAAATTAACCATTAATAATCAACCATTAACAATCATCAAACCTCCCTCTTCTCACGCCACATCTGAAACATCAAAATAAACCAAAGCACATTGACCTTAACATAGTCACCCGCATAAAAAGCATTCTTAATATTCAACACTTCGGCCACATCAAATATTTCGGCATCCAATCGAGTAACATCAATATGTTTATCAACCAAAGGCTTAAGATCTGTTAACATCCAATCAACCAAAGGAATCTGAAAACCAGCTTTGGGTTTATCGATCATGGCTTGCGGAATGTGCTTATATAATATTTGTCTGGCGAGATATTTTCCTTGTTTGTTCTTGTACTTAATATCCAATGGTACTCGCGCCATAAATTCAATAATGCGGTGATCAAGCAAAGGTTCTCTGCCCTCTAAACTAACACTCATGGTCGCCCTATCCACCTTGGTCAGCACATCATCAACCATAAAAGTTTGATAATCGCATAGCATCATATTATCCATAAATGATAGCTCAGCATCGAACTTAAACCGACCCAATAAATCAGGCTCAATTTTTAGAAAACGGCTGACATCATTGCTATCTACATAAGATGACGCATTACAGAACATCTCAGCCAAAGATTGTGAACCCATGGCACGTTTAAACTTCATATATTTATCTTGAATATTGGTGGCTTGATATTTCTTAGGCAACCATCCATTAAATCGCTCGGCTTGTTTTTCATTGAATATTTTCAACAAGCCATTAATCCCACCTTTTCTGATTGAGCTATTGAATGAAGATTCGAATTTCTTCAACATAAAATACTTGCTATAACCACAAAACGACTCATCACCTCCATCAGCCGATAAAGCCACAGTCACATCTTTTTTAGCCAACTCTGCAACAATCATGGTCGGAATGGCCGAACTATCAGCAAAGGGTTCATCATAATGGTATGGAAGCAATTCAATCTTATCCAACATATCCTGATTGCTCACATAATACTCAGTGTGTTCGGTATTAAAATGCCTAGCTATGGCTTTAGCATGTTCAGCTTCGTTGTATTTTTTATCCTCAAAGCCAATAGTAAAAGTGTGTAGCTTACGAGATTTTTCCTGAGCAAGTAGTGCAGTAACCAATGAGGAATCATAACCACCACTCAAAAACACCCCAACCGGAACATCAGAAACCATACGTAAATTTACCGCATCTGTCATCAACTCTTCTAAATCGGAGATGATTTGTTTTTCACTGCTTTCAAATCTAGGTTGTTGATAATATTTAGCCGCATCCCAGTATCTTGTTTTAAAGGGGTCAGTGCCCTTATTGTTAAACTCTTTTAACAATAAGGGCACTGACCCCTTTAAAACCGCCTTTAAAACCGACCCCTTTAAAACCAACTGCAAATAACATCCAGCCTCCAACTTATACACACCCTCAAATATACTATGAGGAGCAGGAATATATCCAAACTGAAAATAATAAGGCAAAACAGACTTGTTTAATTTCTTAGTAAACGAAGGCAACTTATGAAAAGACTTAATCTCAGAAGCAAAGGCAAATTCATTCTCGCCAACATAATAATAAAGTGGCTTAACACCAGCTCTATCCCGCACCAAAGTCAATTGTTGTTTTTGTTTATCCAAAATCACAAAAGCAAACATACCAATAAATTTATCTAAGCAAGCAATCCCCCAATATTTAAAAGCATATAGAACCACTTCAGTATCAGAACCTGATATAAAAGATTGCCCCAATGCTTCTAGTTCAAGACGAATAATTTTAAAGTTATACACCTCACCATTAAACACCAACACATATTGGCCACAGTCAGAAACAAAAGGCTGATGTCCTTTTTTAGAAGTATCCTGGATAGCCAAACGATTTTGCCCAAGATGCACAAAACCATCAGCAATCGACTCAACCAAAACCCCAGAATCATCAGGCCCACGATAAGCCAACTCCGCAAGCATAGATTCCAAAACAGAGTCT
>CAZLZZ010000201.1:0-4970 GCA_964564165.1 uncultured Alcanivoracaceae bacterium
AAACGTACTATTTCCCATAACAGTGATTGTGTTATTAGTGTATACCAGCTCATTGACAATGAACCCGTAGATACTTATGAAAATACAATTATCGCACAGCAGCGCCGCGTACACGGCGAAAGATTAAAAGCAATTGTCCGCAGATGAACTCAGATGACGCAGATGAAAAAGCCGCAGGTTTGATTCCAAGAATATAGAACATTCGGAATCGGGGCTTTAGCCCTGTATTATTGAGTTTAGCACGACTAAAGTCGCGGTTCCGGCAGTACATCGTTTCATTTGGAAATCGCTTTTATTAGCGAATTACCGTAGGTTGACGCTGAGGTACGAAGCCCAACAGCAGTCTATCGATAAACTATTAAACAAATATTGGCTGTGGCAAAATCCCCACACTCTGATTTACACTCATCCCAAACACCAGAATGCTGGGCTTCGCTCTGCACTGTCAAAACAAGTACACCCATATTATTTACTGTAACCGCACACCCCAATAACTAAACACTATTGTAGGTGCGGCGATTTATCACGTCCAATCTTTTCATGTAAATTAATGCGCCAAACATAGACGCGATAAATCGCCGTCTCTACAGCTGGATCTAGTATGGCAAAAAAAAGAGCGATACGATATCCTTGTTAAACGTACTATTTCCCATAACAGTGATTGTGTTATTAGTGTATACCAGCTCATTGGACAATACTATAAATCAAAACTTAAATTGAAACTTGATGAATTTTAATATACAATCGCACCACTTGTCACAATTACAATCAGGATTGGGTTCAATATGATGTGTGATAAAATTTGACTATTGACTATTCTCAATAAATTGTTTGTTATTTTAAATACTTAACAAATGGCAGCTTAAATTTTTCACTTTTTATTATTCACTATTGATTGAAATGTATAAATGTAAGGGTTTTTTCACGAATATAAATGAGGGACAGATATGAAAGAAAACAATCAAAAATCGAAAGGGTTCCGACCCTGTGAAATACCTAAAAGAGCAGTGACTACTATAACTATAACTTTATTTTTAATATTTGCTTGTGCTTCATGTGGTATAAAAAGTAACTCTCCCAATTCAAACCAACTAAAGAAAGGCAACGAAAACTTTGTTACTTTTAAGTTTAGAAATCAAAAAGCTTGGCTTGAGTTAAAAAACCTTTTAGCCAAGGATTTAATGAGCTCCAAAGAATTGAATGTTATTGATTGTAGTAAATTAGAAAGTAACTCTGTAAATACTAAACTTAGATTATTAGAAGATGTTCAGTATTATATTTTAGAATCCAACTACTCTTGGAATACATATCAAATTAACAACACCCTATGCATTAAAATACATGCTTTTAATGGCTTTAGTGAGTTCAAGCCATTTTTTTTAAATATAGAGGACACGCGTTTTTTGCTTTCAGCAAGTAAAAGTTACCATTTTAAAAAGCTAGGCTTGAGAAAATCTAATATCATTTCTAAAACAACATATTTTGTGGAGAACAGTGGAGCTTATTGTGGAGGTACAACGATAAAGCATTTAAAAGATAAAATTATTTATTCCAGTGACTGTAAAGAAACTATTCGCTATATAAAATTTAATAATTTATAAAACCAAACAATATTTTTGCCATCCAACAGCAACATCAAACTAACAAGGTAACTTCTATGAAATAAAACCATTATTTTCTACTATTTCAATTTATAGTCTTTAGTACTGCCGCTCAAGATTACTTAAAACCAGAACCTGTTAAATGGGAAGAATTAAAGCTCTTACAGTTTCAAGTTGTTACTAAATCAGAAAATAATTTTTCTCTTTCTCCACAATGTTTTCAAGATATTGAATCTTATAAAAACCTTTTAAAAAGGCGAAACCTTCAGACCATATTATGGACGACATATGTTTGGGATAAGTACAGAATGCTAGATGGACTAGATTGTTTAGTTATGATAGAAAACTTAGGGCAATTTGATGAAGAGTACAGGATATTGAGCCGTCATGAAAGCAAAATATTGTTATCTGCATCATTAGGTTTGTGGTTTGAGGAAAAAGGTTATAATGATTATGCTAATGAAATAAATGCTTTAAACTCTATAAGTATTGAGAATTTTAGAAAGTCACTGCCAAAAGACAGCCTTAAATTATCTCTTAACATGATTCACAATGATGACAATGTTGAAACAACAAAAAAAGATACAACAATAACACTGCCCCAACAAAACTATTATTTAGACGATGTAAATATCAATAAGACACCAGTTTTAGTTGAAAATAAAAGCAGGCTGGGTGTTTCACGGGGTGAATCATTTTTATTTCCATACAACAACATGGTTTACATAAATGTTCAACGAGGCTACTGTCCAGAAAACAATCAAGCCTCAGGTTTTTTTCTAACTTCTAATATTTCTATTACTAGTGGCCATTTGTTATATTCTCATAGTTGTGGAAGAGCTATACCTAAAAATGCAACACAGACCATATCTCCTCATAATTACAATGGTGTTTTTTTTACAGAGTACCCAATAATGCAAGCTGCGAGTCTGAAGGTTAGTAATGAATTTATAAATAATCCGACAGTCGGCAATCCTAATGATTACGGAGTAATGCGTTTTAATAATAATTTTATTCTACCGAGAAACATACATATAGTAACTAAGCCAAATTTTATTATAGGTGATTCATTGTCCATAGTTGGTTATCCAGATCAATCTATATCGGGTAACTTAGGCATGTGGGACTATTTTGGTATTTTTGTTTCTTTAGACAATAATATATATCCATCACAAGCTACTATTGATGTGTCTCCGAGTACACTGTATCGAGGTCAAAGTGGATCGCCAGCATTCGATGGTGATTCGTTAGATGCATTTGGTTTATTTACATTTGCTAACGGCCCTGATCCTCAAGTTGGTATTATTAATGGCTTCACGAATTCACAAATAGCAGATATAAATTACTGGTCTCTTTGGAACCCAACCGTGACGATGACTTTTTCTAATGTACCAACAAACGCAGGAACATACAACCTTGCAAACATCCCTCCTTTTGAGGTTATTACAAATTCGATAAACACAATAAAACTAGACGGAACCATCATCGAAAGAGGCACTGATTTAGATGCACTAGTAGAATGGGAGTCCAGTATAGATGGTAATTTTGCCAATGGAGCTATAGTTTCAGAAGACCAATTAAAAGCATCATTATCAGGAGGCGTACATTTTATTACAACAAAAATAGATTCTAATGGTGAACAAGGTGAGGCCAGTGTTTATATAGAAATCATTCGCCCAACAGGCAATCTCTCTTCTCCTGGTTTTTGTATTATTGATTTAGCCAACTCTCCCAGTAACACATGTCCAATAACCATTTCATGGAGCGTGACTGACACACCAGAAACCTCGGTGGTTTGGAATGCGACAACAAATAGTCAGTTTGCTACAGGAAACTCTGGTTCTAAATCTTTTGCTGCCACTACATCAAATACTAAATTTGAACTTTATCCATCTGATCAAAGGAAGATATTATTAGATACATCTAATGTATCAGCCAAACTTCCCACAGGAAATCTAACCAACAATTCTCCTGTCTGTTCTTTGCAACCTTCCCCTATTGACCCCAATACTGGGCTATTACGAGACCCAAAAGCCACGCCCCCTGGCTGTGGAACCCAATTATCTTGGTCAAATGTACAATGGGCGTCTCCTTCAATATTTTATAGGTTGGTTGGCTCCAATACTTGGCAGCATTTGTACCAAGTTCCTTGTCAGTTAAACGGCGAAATTTGTAATGGAACCATTAATAGTGATGAGGTTATTCCTGAATTGATTCCTATTAATGGTGTAGAGTTTAAGTTGGTACAGTTTAACAACCCAAGCTCAGGATTGTTAAGTGATTCTTTTACTGTTACTGCGCATAGATTTGCAGATGCTTATGAGTTTGATGATGGTGTATTCTTAGACTTGCCAAATAATTTACCGGATAATTATTTATTTGACAATACATTAACTACCAATGCTGAAATTGGAGTGGTCCAACATGAGCATAACTTTCATAGCCCTGCTGTTTATGACTCTAATGAAGATATTGATACGATTCAAATTCCCGTTAGATTTCGCCCAACAGTAGTTGGATTTGAGGAAGGCACAATTTTATTGGTAACCGTATCAAATATGTTGAATGGGTTGGATATAGGTATAAGTCTAGAATGTACAGGTAGAGGTTTTTATCAAACCGGGTCAAATCATAAACCAATAGATAACTTTTATGAAGGTACAAGCAGTTTTAGTATTGACCCAGTAAATTCAACTATTGTAGACCCAATAACAGGCGACAAAACAATGGAGTTTGTCGTGACAAAAGAGACACTAACGGTTCAAGAAGGGCAAAAATTTACTATGACCTGTTATTATAATAGAATAATATTAACCCGATTATCAGGAACACCCAGTGAAAACTTAACTTATAGTGTGGTTGTGAATGAAACCACATCAACCCCTAGCGGTATTAACTGGATCAATAAAGTCAATGTCAACACAACAGAAACAAGCATCACAAAAACAGGTATACGCGGTTGGAACAGCGGTGCTATATCAAGCCAAACCATTAGTGGTGATGGCTATCTTGAGTTTCAGAAAGTACTTGGTTCGCATACTATGATTGGCCTTAGCAATGGCGATAGTTCTCAGAGTTATAGCGATATTGATTTTGCAATTTTCATGAGTAGTGGTAACAGCGTATCGGTGTATGAATCAGGTTCTCACAAAATTTCAATTGGTTCTTTTACTGCTTCAGATGTTTTTCGAATTGAGGTTGCGAATTCAACTGTTCGATATTTAAAGAATGGAGAAGTGTTTTATATCAGTTCTAAAACACCGACATTCCCACTTAATATTGACACCTCTCTTTTTCATGTCGGTGCTTCTATTACCAATATTTCATTGGTTGAAGGTGCATCAATACCACCAGTTCTTACACCTGATC
>CAZLZZ010000202.1:0-4181 GCA_964564165.1 uncultured Alcanivoracaceae bacterium
TCCCTGTGATTCTTTTTATTGGCATGTATGTTTATTTTCACAAAAACAACGAAGATTATTGAGTCAATTCAACAGTACCCAACCCCAAGTGATGTCTTACATGTTTAACGTCTAAATTTTCTAGCAACTCAACAATATTGCGATAAATCATGGCGTGGTAGCCATAACCACCATTTCTTAATTCGTCAATGGCTTGTGATTTGCTCCAACCATTAAAAATAATGCGATAAGCCGCTGCTACTGCTCCTGTGCGATCAGAGCCATGCCAACAATGAAAAACTATGGGTCCTTTTCTATTTTGAATGATGGACAAAGCATTGATCAGATGATCTTCAGTAATTGATCCTGTTTTGATTTTGATGTGGTGCAGGATTAATTCGGTGTCTTTTGCTTCGTCCGTATCATTGTGGTGTCTGCGCAAGTTTAAAATTTCTTTAACATCCATTTTTTGCAACATGGCAAAGGTTTCTTCATCAGGTTGCTTGGATCGGTACACGCCTTGGTCAATTTTATAAAAATTATCCAGTTCTGAATTGATGATTTCTGTTGCCCAATTACTAGGCCGCTGTCTTGGCTGACTATTTGATTCGCTATTCGCTTTGTTATTACAAATACTGGTCACCAGTAATGTTAGTATTGTGATGGTTTTTCTCTATATAGAACCCAAGTACAAATAGTGAAAACACAATTACTTGCACTATCAAACGGACTTCTATATCGGGATTTGGGTAATAATTAATCATTATAACGCAAATGCTTTCAAGCGTTCAATGGCTAAAGCAAAATCTTTCTCAGAACAAGACAACACGAATCGACAATAACCAGGCAGTCCAGTCCAAGTGGAGTTATTGATGACCATATTTTTTTGTTCAAATAATTTTTCAGTGACTAAATCCGCAGCTTCACTGTTATCGAGGTTATTTTCGTCAATAAATTTTTGCGGTTTTGCTACCATAAATAATCCGCCTTTTGGTTTGATTACTTTCCAACCACTTTCTAACAATACTTTACTCAGCAATAAGGCCCGTTGTGATAAAATTTCCCGTTGCTCTTGTAAGTGCAAAATGAGCGATGAATTATTACTTATTTGCGCTTGAATCAATTTTCTCACGGCATAACCAACAGTCAAATGTGGCGCATGGGAAATTTCAGTTTGTAGTTCTTCCATTAGTGACAAAGATGTTGAACAGGCATACCCGTAACGCAAACCCCCTGCTGCATATTCTTTGGATAATCCACCCAACAGAATAAATTGAGATGGGTTGTTAATTGAATGAGACCGAATATACTCTCCCAAATTCCAAGCCAAACCACCGTCAAACTCAAGGCCTGTAAATATACTGTCCATAATTACCGTTGCATTGTGGTTTGCCGATACAGTTAATAATTCTGATAATTCTTGTTGCGAATAAATCGCTCCTGTGGGATTCACTACTGGCGCATTCAAGAAAACCCAACAAGATTTGTGTTTTCTGAGTGAATTTTTTAAATCGACCACTGACACTTTAAAATCGTTGTTTTCATGGGTTTCTATTGTACAAATATCAATGCCTTTAAACTGTGCAGCCGCGACAAAATAACCATAACTGCCACTGGGGATGAGCAAAGTTTGTTTGTTTCTTTGACAGATATTTAATAACGCACTAAAAAGCGGAGCCACGCCATTGGCAAAAACCATCTTAGAATTAATATCCAATGGGTAGTTAAAACGTTTGGACAAAAGGCTCATCAATGTATTTCCGGGAGAGCAATCTTCTTGAGAGCACTTCCTCACCAAATAACTCTCAAACAACGCCTGCTTTAATTCATCAGGTGTTGCCAGTTCATTTTCACCATAATCCAACCGCACCGTATTGTCATCAAACTCCAAATAATTGCCAGCAATAGCAGGATGCTCGAAGGCTTTATTGACATGTTCACAAGGTGTCAAAGATAATATTGATGTACCAGAGGATGGTGCTTCATTATGAATATTTTCATTATCTGTGCTTCTGGTTCTTTGAAAATAAAGCAGTTGTTCTAGTAGATGTGCATAATAATATTGTTTTAATATCGGTGTCCGACTGTAAGTCAGTTCAGCTGCATCTATTAAGTATTTATTGATTGATGTATTACTACAAAGGGCAATATTTAACGAATAATTTTGATATACGCGGTTATTCACCAAGCTTGCAGTTAGTATCAAATTTTTCGGCAATGGCCTATCGGATAAATAGCGGTAAACACCATGAATATTCGGCTGACTACTCAAATCAAGATTTTCAGTTAGATCAATCACCAACAAAGCCTTACTTCGCAAAGCACACTCAACCAGCTGAGCAACCAACTGACTAGATTGTAGTTCATGTTTGTCCAGTCGTGTGATGATTAATTGCGGTTGTAATTTTTCCACCAGTTGACACAAAAACTCTACCTGAGATGGAACCTGTAAAATTTGCGACTGCTCTGTATCAAAACCTTTGTGTACTAAGTGATGCAAAGACTTTGCTACAAGGGTTAATTTTGGGCAGTAATTTGACAACAAAGAACTGATTAACTCTTGGCGACTTGGACTAATCAGAATTTGTTCTTCTTTTATGTTCAGATGATAATAATAGCCAAAATACTCTGCTAATTGTTGCCTAAAATAACTCAACCCAGCGGTGTCTCCATAAGGAAAGTGTGTGGTTTTATGAATTTGTTTGGCTAAAAATGCCAAAAAAGAATACCTTTCTTCGGCATCTTGATAGTTGTCATAGGTTAAATCGATGGCGCTGCGTAAACTGTTGTCTTGTATTTTATTTACTGATTGATAGATGGCTTTGACTTTTTCTGGAAACAACATTTGTGCTTCATAAACATCAACAGAATGGTAAATTTTCCCACCCGATTGGCTATATTTTAAAGCGGTACAAGCATCAATTGGCGTATCAGAGTTAGCAGACATGTAAAATTCAAAACGGTGGCCTGTATTTTTTTCTATGTCGGCCAAAGTACCAATTTCGGTATCTGCATCTTGTTCAACTTGCGTTTGCCACACACGCCTAACCTTAAATCCACGGCGCTTCATTAGACGTTCCAATACAGAACGACCCGGGCGACCGCCGAGATTTAGGATTAATTTACCATTGGCTTCTAGTAGCGGAATAGATTGTTCCACAGCACTGGCAATTAAACCCAAACCAAACTGATCTTCTATGAAACCTTGTTTGGCAAAGTAATTGCTCAAAGAATGTAAATATTCATCACTTGTAGTATCTGTGATTAAGGTTTCCATCACTTCGGGTTCTGGGTTCAATACCTGTGGAATACAACCAATTATCTTATCTACCGTTAAATTTTTATTGTCAAAATAGCTAAATAAATTAGACTCATAAAATGAAACCATATCAAGCAAGCTTTGGTCATCATTTAATAATTTTAATGACCCTTCATCATCAAAAGCATTCAGATAAACATTTAATCGAGCGCAAGTAATGGCTTTGGGGTTGATATCTAACCCACAAACATAGCTTGTAGCATAGCGTAAGGCCAAAGCTATGCTTATCCAACCAATGCCACAACCCAATTCGATTACTTTCTTGTTATCGTAATCTGTTTTAGGGTAGCGAATTAATCCTTCATAAAAAGTAAATGACCAAGCTTCGGGCAGAAATGTACTGGGAAATTGTAACAAATCAAGCTCAATAGAATCATCATTCTGATCCAGTATGGTTTGTTTTAAAAACTGGAAGTTACTGTCAACTACATTGTTTTCCATACAATATTGCTTTAAAGAGATTAAAAATTTATGCGCAACTGCACGAGTATTAAGGTCATCCAATCTACTCAACAGAACTTTAAACTGTTGATACGCCTCGTTACTAGAGCGATTACATAAGACCACGTAATCTTTAACTGATTCTTCCATCATAAGTATTATTGCTATTAAAAAAAAGAATTTAATTGTACCCTAATCGCTGTAAACAAATGAAAAAACATGCAATGTTTTTGGTTCATCTCTTTCTTGACAAGATAATTGTCAACAAATTGGTCAAGTCAATTGATCTCTAATAGTTCCTACTGAATCTAACTGTAGAGGCGGCGATTTATCGCGCCTATGTTTGGAATTAACATTCGGTATATTAATTTACTTCAAAGATCAGACGCGTATTAGACACGATAAATCGCCGCCCCTACAATAGCAATTCAATTATTGGGAT
>CAZLZZ010000202.1:4222-4945 GCA_964564165.1 uncultured Alcanivoracaceae bacterium
AGAGTGTTTTCCCAGTTGGCTGCCTATCTAGTATTTTATAAACCGAGTCATCATTGCGCTTTCCTATTACCAAAATCAAGATTGTTTTATTTTGTTCACGGTAGATAACACGGTATTCTCCAATATCAACTCTGCGATTATTGTCTTTACTGCCTTTTAGTTGCTTACTGTCATGTGGTTCAGGAACTTTCATTAACGATAAAGCTGTTGCTACAACTTGTTTATATTGTTTTGGTGGTAATTTACTTATGAATTTCCCAGCTTGCTTTGATATCTTTATTGCTAATGACATCTATAACCCTAGAAGTTTTTGAGTTTCTTTTGCTGATATAAAACCTTCCTTTTCTGCTATCTGTGCACGCAGATCCCAAAGCATATCTTCTGTTTCTAACAATGCATCATACCTTTTTTTTGATAACATTACCGTGCTTAACCTACCTGATTTTTTTACTTCAACCACTTCTGCTTGTGCCGTTTCTAAGTATTTCCCTAGTCTGTTTTTTAATTCTGTTGCTGTAACTTGCATTTATTTACCTTTGTCTATTTTAGCTAATATAGCTATTTTAGCTTGTTTATATAATTTTGTACAGTCAATGCTTTATTTCTGATTCATTAGACAGAGAATACACCGAATCCAACTGTAGAGACGGCGATTTATCGCATCTATGTATACTACTCCCCATTGTCCAGACCAATTTCCACTTTCTTTTAAGATATAAAGCC
>CAZLZZ010000203.1:0-4905 GCA_964564165.1 uncultured Alcanivoracaceae bacterium
AATTTGTGGTATAGGTTTTCATCGTCGCACTTTTTTAACCAGTTGGGTTCTTTCTGTGCCAGTCCTGCCTTCATTGAAAATTTAGTGTTTGGTAAATTTAAAGTATCTTTATAATTATTGCTCACGCAATGGCTCCATCATCATTATTGTTATCAAAATAAAGACGTGTTTTTATCACATCGTCTTTTATATGTTTTTTTAATTCGTCTAATCCATCGAATTTTACTTCATTTCTTATTTTATGGTAAAAGAAAACTTCAACTTTTTGCCCATAAACTTGTTTATTGAAATCAAGTATATGTACTTCTAGAATATTTGACATACCATTTACCGTCGGTCTAGTACCAATATTGGCAGCGCCGAGGTAAGTTTTTCCATTCGAAAAAGCAACTTTCACACAAAAAACCCCCTTTATCGACAGCACTCTACGACCCAACTTTATATTAATAGTAGGGAAATTTAAGGTTCTGCCTAATTGTTGACCTTTACTGATCGTCCCAGCAATTGAATAACGCCTTCCCAAGTAAGACCTTACCTTGTCAAAATTACTAAGAGATAATTCCTTTCTAATGTTAGAACTACTCACTCTTATCTCGTTTTTAGAGATAGTCTCTATATTATCGACACAAACACCTACTGCTTGGCAATAGTTTTTCAAAAATTTAAAGTTACCAGTTCTATCTTTTCCAAACCGAAAATCATCACCAACAATGATATGTTTTGCCTGCAAACCTGTTAACAAAACTTCTTGAATAAATTGTTTCGCACTAAATCCTGACATTGTTTGATTAAAATTGAGCACACAAAACACTTCAACATCTAAATTCCTTAACAGTTTATATTTGCATTTAAATGGCGTGATAATAGCAATATTATCTTTACCGCCAAAATATTGTGATGCCAACGGTTGCATACTAACAACCACTGATTGTAAATCATTCGCCTTGGCACAGTCTGTAACTTTTTTAATTAATGACTGATGCCCCAAATGTATGCCATCAAAATTACCAATCGTAACTACCGATGGTTTTGACAATGCAAGCATGTGTGGGTAACGTATAAACTTCATTTAAGCACCAACAATCTTCTCAATTTTATTTTCATAAAATACAGCGAAACAAAATACACCAACAAGCCCAAAACAATACACAATAACAGATAGCTAAACCGCATCAACCCAGTAAAACTAGACCAATCACCCAAGTTATTCAACAATAACACTATTGATAGTGCCATAAAAATACTTGCCAACAGCAATTTAAACACAAATGACCATTGCACCACTCCTGCTGGAATTATCGATTTATTCTTTAAACCGCGGTACAACATAAAAGTTTGCATCCACCCAGATACAGCACTTGCCAACGCCAAGCCCACATGCAATGCGACAAAGTCAAGATAGATTAGAATACCCACAAACAGAAAATTTAAACCTATATTTGACAACATTGCAATCACTCCAATCTTCACAGGAGACTTGGTATCTTTGCGAGAGTAGTAAGCAGGCAATAAAATTTTATTGATGATAAAAGCAGGCAATGCCAACATATATGCCATTAAACTTAATGCCGTCATTTGACTGTCATTCTGAGTAAACTCACCCCGTTGAAACAAAGTAGACACCACTTCATTTGCCATTACAATCAAGGCAATCGCTGCCGGAATAGCAATAACAAAACCCAAATTTAACGCCCAACGCATGGTTTTAACAAAGTCTTCTTGATTGTTTTTTGCATACTGCCTGGATAAAGTTGGCAGTATTACGGTAGAAATAGCTATGGCAAAAATACCCAAAGGAAACTCCAACAATCTTTCCGAGTAATACAAAAAAGCCACACTACCAGCAATCAAATGCGTAGCAATAATGGTATCAATCAACATATTGATTTGTGCAATTGAAGAACCAAATAAAGTTGGCACCATTAATTTCATGACTTTTTGAACTTTGCTGTCTTTATAACCGAATTTAAAATTAGGCAACAATCCCAATTTAAGTAATGGCGGAATTTGCACCAACAATTGTACAATCCCCGCAATTAAAACCCCAACTGCCAAGGATTTTACTGGAATATCGAAACTATTCCGCAAGTAAAACATGCAGGCAATCAAAGAAATATTCAACAAAATAGGAGTAGCAGCTGGAATCGCAAATTTTTTATGGGTATTTAATATACCACCAGCTAATGAAACCAATGTAATCAGGGGGAAATAAAACAATGTGATTCTTAACATGTCAATAGAAGCATCAAACTGCTCTGGTCGTTCCTTGATCCAAGAATGAGCAAATAATGACAGTATTTGCGGAGCAAACAATTCCATTAACATCCAAACAATCAGTACAATAGCTAATAAACTGCCTGCGATTTTATCAATAAATAGCTTTAACTCTTGTTTAGATTGATTCGCTTTTATCTCATTTAGAACAGGAACAAACGCCAAAGCAAAAGAACCTTCAGCAAAAAGTCTGCGCATAAAATTGGGAATTTTTAAAACAACAATAAACGCATCCGTCCAAACTGATGCGCCAAAAAATTTTGCCATGAAAATATCACGAATAAATCCACTTATTCGAGATAGAAATGTAAAAACACTAACTATGGCTGTTGATTTGAAAAGACTCATTTAGTAAAACTTAGTAAAACATTCAAATAGGAAAGGAATTTTATTAATAATTGTTAATAAATCCTATGTATTATTGAAAAATAGAGGATTTTAAGCAATGATTAGGATTAAATGTCATTATAAGCTATTTTGATATTCAAAATATTGACTAAATAGTCGACAAGTGTAAAAATGCGCGGCTTAATTTTAAACACACCGAGATAACGGAGAAATTCATGGCTAACTCAGCACAAGCTAAAAAACGTGTCAGACAAGCAGCAAAAAGAAGAATTCACAATATGGGAATTCGCACAGAAGCAAGAACTTTTATAAAAAATGTTGTGAAAGCAATCGAAGCTGGTGATAAAAAACAAGCTCAAGAAATGTACAACAAAATGATACCTGTTGTTGATAGGGTTGCAGGTAAAGGCATCTTCCACAAAAACAAAATTGCCAGACATAAAAACCGCTTAAATAGCAAAATCAAAGCAATGACTTAAAAATATACGAGTTCAGGTGCTGAAAACACAGCTTCAGTGCCTGAACACACATCACCCCTTCATAATTTCCTTTCTTTTTCGAATAAATGCAGATTTATACCGTTATATACGACTCTGTTCACAGTTTTTTAACAAAAACTATTATACAATATCCGAAATAATCGAATTATTATAGATATTTATGAAATTTACAGACAAACTAGAAGTACAACACTTGCAAGTTGGCATGTATATAGCCAAACTTGATAGACCTTGGCTTGAAACTCCTTTTCCATTTCAAGGATTTTATCTTCGCACAAAACATGAAATCAATGAAGTACAACGATTTTGTGAGTTCGTTTATATTGATGCAAAAAAAGGCACTCAGCTTTACAAAGAAACAGAAATCGGAAAACCTTCTCCATTATTGGTTGATGAGAAGAAGAGAAAGTCTAAACTTGTCTCAGTAGCAGATTTAAGGAAAGTAGTCGTAAATATTGGAAAATATAGCGGGCAAACAAAACCATTCAAAAAAGAAATCAATAACGCGAAAACATTGTTTTCAGACTTGGCTCAATCTGTTGAGCAAATTAGCTTCAACATACGCGTAGGCAAAAAACTAGACATTTCAGAGACTAAGGCACTAACAAGATCAGTTGTTAGTAGCGTGATAAAAAATCCAAACACAATGATTTGGTTAAGCAGACTAAAGGATCAAGGCGACTATACTTACAATCATTCATTAAGGTGTAGCATTCTGGCCTCTGTTTTTGGTCGACACTTAGGACTCGAAGAGGAAGATCTTGTATCATTGGCTACTGGAGTATTGCTTGCTGACATCGGGAAAACCAAAATAAACAGACAACTGCTAAACAAAACAGAACCATTAAGCAAGTCAGAAATGATTTTATTAAGAAGCCATGTAGAGTTAGGCGTGGAAATGCTCGCATCTGAAAAAACAGCCGACCACTCTACCTTGGTGATTGTTGAAACACACCACGAAAGATTCAATGGCTCAGGCTACCCTTATGGTTTAGTAGGATCTGAAATTCCATTTTTTGGTCAAATTGCCGGCTTAGTTGATGTGTTTGATGCAATAACTAACAAAAAAACTTATGGTCAACACATGACATCTGCCCAAGCAATGGACTGGTTGTACGGACAGAGAGATAAAATATTCTCCAGTCAATTAATCGACAACTTTGTTCAGGCCATCGGGCTATATCCCGCTGGGACAATTGTAGAGCTAACAGATGAATCAATTGCTTTAGTGGTATCACACAACCCTGACAAACGTTTAAGACCTGAAGTGTTCTTGTTAAAAGACAGCAATAAGAATAATTTACAATCTACAAAAACTATAGACTTATCCAAAAGAGCATTTCTGTCAAAGATTGATAGACCCATGGTTAGAAAAGCAATTCTTCCTCAAAGCCTAAACTTAACAGGTGAAAAAATTGCCAATGCCATTCGAGCAAACAGCAAAGTAAAAAAAGCCTTTTTTGGTTAAATAGACCATCTTATTCAATTACAAAAGGGCAACAAGTATTCAATTTTGTTGCCCTTTTTTTATTCATTTTAAAAAAAATTATAGCAGATAGCTTTACTGATAGTTAAGAATAGTTTTTCAGGTATAATAAAACATCAAAAACTTAAAACTACTCAGCACTCATGAACAACTATCTACAACTACTTGAAAAACTTCTAGCCCAAGGCACAACAAAAACCGATCGTACAGGTACTGGCACCAAAAGTATATTCGGTCATCAAATGCGTTTTGATTTAAGCAAAGGTTTTCCTTTGGTCACCACAAAAAAATGTCATT
>CAZLZZ010000204.1:0-4890 GCA_964564165.1 uncultured Alcanivoracaceae bacterium
GGGCAGAATTAAAATTGCCTAAAATGAAGTTACACACTTTAGTTTACACCCTCATACACGGAATGATGTTTTTTCATCAGAATAATCTAAGCTCAAACTTTGATGACATTCAGGACATGGTCTAAACTGTTTTTTAATGCCTTCAAACTCTATCTTTGAGTTACATGCGAAGCATGTTGTTTCTACTATCATAATTCACACCTATTAACACCGACCAAGCTATTTGTCGTCTAACATCTAACATCTCCATACTATTTTCAAATTTTGTTCAGCATAACAATAGATTTATCTTGCAAACCTTTAGCCAAATCCTTGGGCATCTTATCGACCACTTTTAAACCTCTGGCATTAACAAACAAAAACATGCCTGTTTTCGGGCTGGTCCATGATAACTGGGCTTTTACTGGGTTTTTATTGCCTCGCTTGAATTCAAACCAAGTGCCTGTGGGGATTTGGTTAATCAGTTTTTCTTCACTTGGGTTTAGGCCTTTTAAGGTAGATTTTTTCTTAACCACTTCTTCTGGAACGGACTGTATGTCTCTATCTGTAACTTTGGAATAGATTTTGGTTGTCGCTTGTTCTGTCTTTGCATCAACTTCAGAAGGGTCAACATCGGCAACATGGTCGGGTTCTTCAGGGTTGTTCCCAAATTGGTGAATCTCAAGTAGACATTGTTTGAAATCATTTACCTTGGACTCTAGCCCTTCTCCACAATAAGCCACCAGCACCAATCCTTCGGCATATTCCAAACACAATTTTTCGATTCTTTTCTTAAGAATGACTTCGTATTGTCCTGATTGAACGGTTTCAATTAACTCATCGATAAAGTTGACCTTGAGCAAGTATTCATCTGATGTGTCTGAATGTCTAACCAAGAGCAATACCAATAGGTTTTTCCAAGCACCCAGTAACATATTTCGAATCAAAGAAGGAAGTTCAACATGGTTGAGTTTATGGGTTAACAACGCTTTAACAGTTTTCATTGCGCTAACTATTCGATCCCTGCCTTTTAATTTATTTTTCACCCTACTCTGTTCAAGTTTAAATTCATTTTTGTGCTCATCAATAAAATCTTGGTATTTATCTAACTGCTTGACAAAGAAATCCAGAGTTAATTTGTCCTGTTCAACAATAGTAGCAATCACCTTGTCTACCTTCTGGATAAATTTATTTTCTTTGTCTTTTTGTTTGCTCCAACCCACCGATGCCTTGATAATTAATGCCAATATTAACTGAGCGGGATGTTGTGTATTAGTCAACAATGTTGTGTCTGCCATTGCTGCCTTGATATAAGGAACATGTAATTTTGTTAGTATGCGTTTAATCTCAGCAGGAATGTTTCTATCGCCTGATACCAATTGAAACATCATAGTAATTAAATTAATAGTATCCTTATCTGGCTGACTAAGAAGCAGGTTTTCATCTTTGAATCGAGGTCGCTTAAACTGTAGTAACAAAGCATTTTTAACGTCCATTGGTGTGATGTCAGGAGGATTATTACTGGACAAATCTTTAACCAGCTTTATTTGTAAATTAAGCAGAACATCACAAATAGAATCATAGTTGACAAAACCATTTCCCTGCATAGAGCCTGCTTTACTCTTATCGGAGACTGACTGTTTTGCAGGAAGGTTTATGCTGTCTTTTTTAACTTTTTCGGTCAATATTTGATTGTTAACACCAGGAAAAACCCCGTTATCATGCAAATATTTATTGATATTTTGATAAACACCCGCAATTTTGCTCAATACTTTGGTCTCAAACAATTGATACAACACCCATTTTGTTTCTAAATCTAGGTGCAACAACCTAATACTTTTCGCAAAAGCAGAAACCAAAGCATGTGGGCATACAGGTATGTGATGAGATTCTACTGTACCTGCATTCAACACTGTAAACCGGCGTTGAAGTGCAATTAAGTCTTCTTGGTAGATGTCGTCATATTTTTCTATTAAAGTATTTTGTAGTAATTTTTCTTCAATATCGTTCTTGTCAATAGATGTAGCTATGGTCTTGTTCCTTTTAACATCACCTGTTGTTTTGGTATCGAAATAGTTGAAATTTTTATCCTCAAACAACTTAAATGTCTGTTTTAATGTGCTCAAAAAGGAGGTAAGTACATTGAACTTATGAACCCTAATAGATTTCAATGATTCGAAGTTAATTTTCTGTTTATTATGGCTACCTGATTTTTCAGCCATTTTAAACAAATGAGAATCTATTTGTTCAAAATAGATCACCATCACATCTTTCATGCTTTTTCCAAACGCAGCCTGAATATGCTTCAATAGCTTATCTGAACCATGGAATGGTTTTAACTTTTCTGCTTGGTTTTTGTCGTTGTTTTTATTTGTCATGTTGTCGATTTATGCGCCATCTTATGTTCAAAACAAGCAATAAATAATAGTTGGATTAATGAAACACCAGCCAAAATGTTACTATTTTGTGATAATTTAAGTTACACTTCATATACAATGAGAACATGATAGCAACGGGAAATCAACATTAAAAGTAAAATATTAATTATTGAAGATGAATTTGATATTGCTCAGCTTGTTAAATTACATTTATCGGAGGTTTGTGACAAAGTTGAGATAGCAAATGATGGACTTAAAGGGTTGCAAATGGCACTAGATCGCCAATGGAGTGCTATCGTTTTGGATCTTCGCCTACCTGGCATGAACGGCCTTGATATTTGCAAACAACTCAGGGCAAAAGGCAAATATACACCCATATTGATGTTAACTGCCAAATCTACCGAATTAGATCGTGTGCTTGGGCTGGAAATTGGCGCGGATGATTACTTAACTAAACCCTTTAGTGTTTTAGAACTTGTGGCACGAGTTAAAGCCTTGCTAAGGCGTTTTGATGCAGCTTCAGGATACAGTTCAGAAAACAGAAACAACACTTTGACTTTTAAAAATCTTACCATTGTTACCGATGAACGCCGTGTGATTTTTAAAGATGAAGAAATTGAGTTAACCGCCAAAGAATTTGATTTGTTACATTTTTTTGCCTCCAACCCTAACAAAGCCTATAAACGATCACAACTTTTAGATCAAGTTTGGGGGTATGGTCATGACGGTTATGAACACACAGTTAATTCTCACATGAATCGTCTAAGAAACAAAATCGAACCAGACCCCGAGAACATACAATATATAAAAACCATCTGGGGAGTTGGGTATAAATTTATTGCTGAACCAGTAGAACAAAATAAAATATAATGAAATCATTAAACCGAAAACTTTCTTTGTTGTTATTAAGCCTATTTATTATTGTTGGCATACTATTGGGGATGATAACCCGTTATTCTACGGTACAGTACAACTTGGAAATCACCCAAAGGCTCAATGGCTCTATTGCCATGTATGTTGCTGATGAAGAGCCACTAATTATAAATGGACAGTACAATGAAGCGGCGTTAAAAAGGCTCGCCCAACAAGCAATGGTAATCAACCCGACCGTTGAAGTATATCTGCTTGACTCAAAAGGCGAAGTCTTAAGTCATAACTTGCCCCCTCAAAGCGTCCAATTACAAAAAGTTCCTCTGGCACCAATCAATCAATTTTTAGAACAAGACTCTCATCGCCCTATTTTGAATAGCGACCCACGAAGCCCAGAAAACAACAAAACATTCTCAGTGGCGAAAATCATTAATAATGGTATTGAAGAAGGCTATGTTTACGTTATTCTTGGCGGGAAAAAATACGAAGAAATAACCAGTAATATCAGTAAGAATTATATCTTACAATTATCTTTTTTTGCCATATTAGCGGTCATCATCATGGCTTTCTTGATGGGCAGTTTAATGCTTATGAAATTAACCCGCCCTTTAAAAATATTAAGAGACAAAGTAATACAATTTCAAAAAACCTCCAATGAAAACGAAAAAAACTACGATGGAGATGAAATCCAACAGCTAAACAGCGCATTTACTGACATGTCCGAGCGCATAGATAACCAATTGGAACAAATCAAAAATGCCGATCAAGCCAGAAGAGATTTAATCACCAATGTCTCTCATGATTTACGTACACCGTTATCGTCTATGCAAGGCTATTTGGATACCTTGCTGATTAAACAACAAAGCATGAGCAAGGAATCGACACAAGAATATTTGTCTATAGCTCGCAAACATTGCGGACGATTGGGTATCATGATTAATGATTTATTTGAACTGTCCAAATTAGACTCGAACCTCATGAAGCCTAACCTTGATACCTTTTCAATGGCAGAACTCATACAAGATGTTAGTCTAGATTTTTCACATCTTGCCCAGCAAAAAGGATTAAAATTAAACATGGAATTACTAGAAGGCAACACCCATGTAAAAGCCGATATTGGTTTGATGCAACGGGTTCTTGAAAACCTGATTAGTAATGCGATTAAACATACTGGTAAAAATGGCGAAATAACAATCAAATTAGAAAACTCAAAAAAAGGGTTTAATATTATTATTCAGGACACAGGACGTGGTATCAGCGAACATGAACTGCCCAATATTTTTAATCGACTCTATCGTGCTGACAACACCTCAAAAGAATCACCTAACTCTTCTGGTCTTGGCCTGGCTATTGTCAAAAAAATTCTGGATATCCACCATTCAACCATTCAAGTCACTAGCCAGTTAAATCAGGGCACTCAATTCTCTTTTTACCTGCCTTTAGCACGATGAAAATACACAGATGATATAAATGTGCATCTGTTTTAGAACATCAGACTGGATCCAATACCTTGTTCACGACAATTGCAAGCAAACCTGCGATTGCTAAAGTTGCACCAAAAGCAGGCATTAAAAACAATAAAGGCACGCCAATAGCCATCAATGCTAAGCCCCACATAGCAAGATCCGAAACCTTTTCATCGCTATCAATATAACCGGTTAGT
>CAZLZZ010000205.1:0-4843 GCA_964564165.1 uncultured Alcanivoracaceae bacterium
GGGCTTTTAAAGCCAGACTATCAAGAAGTCCTGAAATGCAAACATACCTGGGCATTAAAGACGATTACTCTAAGTGGGATGATATAAGCGATGAAAAAGCTCAAGCAGATTTAGCAATACAAAAACAACATTTAGCCAAAATCAAACAGCACATTGATTTTTCAGCCCTAGATGCCCAAACCAAAGTCAGTTATCGCATGTTTGTGGAGTCAATTGAACAAGACATTAAAAGGTTCGAATATAGGTTCCACAACTATCCTGTCAATCAGATGCGTGGTATTCAATCTAGTATGCCGTCATTTATGATTAATATGCACAGAGTAAGCAATGTGCAGGATGCCAATGACTATATTGCCAGGCTAGAAACAGTTGATGCTAAATTTGCAATGGTAGTAAAAGGCTTGAAACACAGGCAGCAGTTAGGAATTGTTGCACCAAAGTTTGTTTATCCCTATGTGATTAGTGACAGTAAAAACCTGATTATCGGCAAACCCTTTGATGACTCTGAAAATGACAGTACTTTATTGGCCGATTTTAAGAAAAAGGTAAACACGCTCGACATCCAAGACAGTGTCAAAGCCGATTTAATTGACCGCGCAAGTGCTGCATTATTGTCCTCGGTTCGCCCAGCCTATCTGCAATTAATCACAGCGGTAGAAGATTTGCAAAAAGTAGCGACAGACCAAGCAGGAGTTTGGAAGCTCCCTAAAGGTGATGACTTTTATAACTTGGCTTTAAGAGTAACCACTACCACTGATCTAACCGCCAATGAAATTCATGATATTGGTTTAAGTGAAGTGGCAAGAATCCATGCAGAAATGCGTGAAATTATGAAAAAAGTTGAATTTAAAGGAGACCTTCAGCAGTTTTTTGAGTTTATGCGCACCGATAAACAATTTTATCATGACAATACTGATGAGGGTCGAGCTGAATATTTGGCTGAAAATGTGAAAGTCATTGATCTGATGAAATCTAAGCTTGATTTGTTGTTTTTACGAAAACCCAAAGCCGGTATGATCGTAAAACAAGTAGAAAAATTCAGAGAAAAATCCGCAGGTAAGGCTTTTTATAACAGGCCGTCACAGGATGGGACAAGACCAGGGATTTATTATGCCAATCTTTATGATATGGCAGATATGCCAATTTACCAAATGGAGGCACTGGCTCACCACGAAGGAATTCCTGGACACCATATGCAATTGGCAATAGCACAAGAATTAGAAGGCTTGCCAAAATTTAGAAAATTCGGTCGATATACCGCCTATACAGAAGGGTGGGGCTTGTATTCAGAGTTTTTACCAAAAGAAATCGGTGCCTATTCAGACCCATATTCCGACTTTGGGCGTTTAGCTATGGAACTTTGGCGCTCTTGCCGGTTGGTTGTCGATACTGGTATTCATGCTAAAAAATGGACCAGAGAACAAGGCATAGAGTATTATTCAAGCAATACGCCAAACGCACTTGGAGATGTAGTTAAAATGGTTGAGAGACATGTTGTTATGCCTTCACAAGCCACAGCTTATAAAATTGGGATGATAAAGATTTTAGAGCTAAGGGCAAGAGCAGAAACCCAATTGGGCCGTTTATTTGATATTAGGCAATTTCATGATGTGGTATTGAGAAATGGCGCAGTACCCTTGAATATTCTTGAAGAATTTGTTGACCAATGGATACAGGATAAACTCAAAATTCAGGAAAAATAAAGGATTTTTTTAAAGATTATAGATTTCTCAAGAAGTCGTCGTCAAATGTTTGAATAAATTTGATGGGCAACGACTTCTTGGGTTTATTTGATTTTTTAAATAACGAGAACTATTCTATAATCTCAAAATCATGGGTAATATTCACAGTGCTATCTAACATGGCAGAAACCGAACAATATTTCTCGGCAGATAACTTTACCGCTCTGCCTACAGATTTTTCATCGATATTACTTCCGGAAACAATAAAGTGTAAATGAATATCAGTAAACACACGTGGAAACTCATCGCGTCTTTGGGCAGTAGCTTTGACTTCAAGACTGGTGACATCTTTCTTTGATTTCCCAAGAATCAATTTCACATCAATGCCTGCACATCCAATTAAACCAAATAAAACCATTTCCATGGGTGATGGTGCGATTTTTTCACCACCTGCCACAATCGGCGCATCCATAACGATGCTTTTATGGCTGTCTGTTTTACCAACAAAAGTATAATCTTGCAACCAATGGGCTGTGACTGTTTGACTCATAATATTTTCCAAAAAGTAATTAATAATGGCATAATAGGCGCTGTGAAATTTTTCGCAAGTCCTTTTTCCTTTATTAATCATATAAGAAACAAGAAATTGATAAAAATCAAAAATTATTTTATAGCATTCCCCATCATTCTTTTGTTGCTTTGTCTGTCATGGTTTGTATCTTTGCAATTAACCAAGCAAAGGGTGCAGCTCGAATCAATCAATAAATTACAAAATATTGACAACAATATTTCTCCTTATGTTTGGAATTTTGATTCTTTTACATCGGATATTGTGAAATCATTCCAATCTTTTTGGATGAAAAAAGAACAAGAACAAGAAGGCAAGCATCAAATCGTATCGACAACAATTAACCCGCAGTTGTCACTGAATTTTTCAGGGGAAGTGCTAAATACTTTTCACCATTCACAATTGATTATTCATTCGTTAGAAGAATTAACAGGCACGGTAAGTATTCAGGCAAAAGTGGATTTGTTTAATGATGATTTTTATTATCTTCATGATGTTGCTTTGACGGGCAAATCTGTTTCGATTAATTTGAACCAAGCTTGGAAGGGTTTGAATAGTGATTCAAAAAACATATCCGATTTTTATTGGAATAAATCAGCAAATAAAGTCAGCAGCTTAGTCTTGCAATTCAAAGGTAAAAAAGCCATTGTAATTGAATCAATCGAAGTTCCTTTTAGCCAAGATTATAAAAGTAATTTTGATCAGAATTTTAATAAAAAAAGCAATTATACAATTTCATGTGGCGGATCTATCGCGCAAGGTGATGTGCCAAAGCACGATGAATACAATACCTTTGTTTTAAAGCAAAATTGTTGGCTACCATCCAATTACATGTGGTTGAAAAACAATCTAAATATTACTTACCCCGGTTCTGTTTTGTTACTTGAGGGTGTCGATTTATTGCCAGAAATCAGCTCTCATAAAGTCAATAAATCTTATACCAATATTGGGGTTTTGAATTCTATTTTGTATCTGTTCGTGGTTTTGTACTTGATGATTGTTGCAATGATAGTCAAAAAAACGAGTGTTAAACAGGAGGCAATTGAACAAAAATCAAATGAACAAGAGCTGGTTAAAAAAGAAAAGTGGTACAAATGGTTTGCCAAACAAATGTTATTTAAAGGTGTAAAAAAATCCATTGCCCCCTATCATCTAATTCTTAATTATGCAGTGATTTTAATCCCATCATTGTTTGTATTGCTGTTCATGGCGTTTATTAAAATGCCTACTTTGGAAACTTTTAAATTATTACCCATGTATTTTATTTGGGCAATCATTCAGCAATTTGTTTTGGGTTACGTATTGGCTCAAAGGGTTTTTTACAGCAGAACACAAAATAGATTGCTTTCTAGTTTGTTAGCATCAGCAGTGTTTTCACTGCTACATATACCTTCATTTCATTTGATGATTGTTACATTTGTTGTTGGTGGTTTGTGGGCTTATGCTTGGCTAGTATTTAAGAGGTTTATACCTTTGGCGATTTCTCACGCTGTATTGGCACTGATGTATTATTATGTGATGTCAGACCGGTTTTTATATTCGGCAAAAACCTTTCAGTGGTTTTGGGAATGAAATTTACTTAACAATTATTAATAAATATTAGTGGCTTATTGATTGGAGTAAAGTTATTATGGCTACTCGTGGATAAATGCTATGACTTAGGTCTGGTCAAAGCCTAGACTATAGCTATTTTAGTAGGATTGCGCAACTCCACGGTTGCGCACTAAGCCAGAGTTACCGCCAGGTAGCTTTGGCTTTTTTATTTTTTCTCTATATAAGCAGGCGATTTCCCCACCTGCACGTTAAAAATATTCATGTGCTTCATGTTCATATAGTTTTTGATCTTTATTAATCTTTCTAAAGCCAAATACCGTCATAAACAGAGCTGTTGAAGGGGTGGCGATTTATCGCGTCCAATATTTCAAGTAAATTATTAGGTCAAACACAGACGCGATAAATCGCCGTCTCTACAGTTGGCTAACATTGTTTTTATTCTAAATAAATGGCGGAGCTAAAGCACTATTTCTGATATGAACTTCATGTTGTGATTTTGGAGTAACACCATTGCCGCAGGTTGACACATAGGTCAACCGCAACGGAAATCTGTTTTTATTATCTTCATTTTTTGATCTTCCGCTGTGTGCGCTGTGCCCCTGTTCGATAACTGTTTTTTGATTTTTAATCTATCTAAAACAAATTCCAGCACAAACATAGACGCGATAAATCGCCGTCTCTACAGTTGGATTTAATGATAAAAAAAGCCGTTCTAGTGAACGGCTTTTGGGTTTTTAAACTAACAAAACATGTTTAAATATCAAAGTCGATGCCACTAGCTGGGTCGGGCATTTTCTTTTTTGGTTTAGCAGCTGCTTTGGGTTTAGGCGGGGCTTTTGACTCTACTTTTACTTTTGGCTTTGCTGTATTTTTCCCAACAGTTGTTTTAGCAGGTTTTTTAGTTTCCTGTTGTTTGTTGGCTACTTTTGGTTCTTTTGTTTTTCCCTTATCTTTTTCTTTCTTTGGAGAAACAGGTTTAGCCTTAGAAGTTTCTTTATCTGTATTTTTTTCGACTGTTTCTTTCGTTGCTTTTTTAGCC
>CAZLZZ010000206.1:0-4748 GCA_964564165.1 uncultured Alcanivoracaceae bacterium
GGAACCACAGGAACCATTATGGGCACATCTTGTTATTTAAAACGGCAAAATTCAGACATTAAAATTATCGGTGTTCAACCCGATGGGGAGTCTAAAATTCCCGGTATTCGGCGTTGGCCTAAAGAATATTTGCCTAAGATATTTGACCCAACTCGGGTGGACAAAATCATTGATGTTTCACAGGAAAACGCCGAGTACATGACTAAATTAATGGCAAGAAAAGAAGGCATATTTGCTGGAGCATCTTCTGGTGGGGCGATGTTTATTGCTTTAGAGTTGGCCAAAACTTTAGAAAACTCAGTGATTGTGACTATTGTTTGTGACCGAGGAGATCGCTATTTGTCTACCGCTTTATTTGATTAAAACCCTTTAGGTACAAACTATAGCGCATAACAATACTGACCTATATTTTTAAAAAACAATCAGATTATATATTTCCCCAATCGCTGTTGTTCAATATTTTGCTTTGGGTATTGATGTTAAACCAACGGTATTGAATTTTTTCCAGACTTCTTCTGAATTGAAACCCTGTCATAAAATGGTTCTTATAATCAATGGTTACCGTTTCTATCTTGTTTTTTAAATCTATCGTTTGATCACATACTTCGATGCAATGGTTGTTGATTTTCTTGATGTCATAGTGACTGCCATTGGCCAGTTCAACGGTAGTAACCTTTGCCTGAGCGCTTGCCTTCATTGTTATTGATTTCATGCGTCTATTTAAACACATGAGGCTATTATGGGGTTATAACAAATGATGTTAATGTTTGTACTTTTGAGCAACCAGGAGTTTTCCCGAGAATAAGAACCGTAGCGAGAGAAAGCTCCTGATCAGTTTAAAATTGACGAACTTCTGATGGCGTCTTTCCATAGTGTTTTTTGAATATTCGAGAAAAATACGCCAAACTGTCGTAGCCTGTTCCATAAGCTATTTCACTGATTGAATGTTTTTTTAATTTTAACAAATTCAGGGCTTGTTGCATGCGGGTTTCGGTGATGATCTGTCCTGTGGTTTTATTTAGCTCGCTCTTGCATTTTCTGTTTAATGAATGGCGGTTCATTGCCAAAGCACTTGAAAGGCTTTCGACACTCAATTTTGGATCAGATAGCTGACTGAGTATTTCGTACCGCAGTTTATCAATAAAACTGGCGGTTTTGTCCAAATTACTGAGCTGTAGGCTCAATTCTGCTTTGATTGTTTCACGAATCAATTGGCGGCTTTTAATCAAGCCACTGACCCGCATGATTAGCTCTGAGGTATCAAAAGGTTTGGTCAAGTAATCATCTGCACCACTTTGCAAGCCCGTCACTGTTTCTCGTTTACTGGATTTAGCCGTCAATAAAATAATCGGCAATGTCTGGGTTAAGGGGTGATTTTTCAACTGTTTCGTCATTTGCAAACCGTCCATTACTGGCATCATTACATCAGATACAATTAAATCAGGCAATTGGCCTATTGCCATATCCAGTCCTTCTTGACCATTGCTGGCTTGTAGTATGCGGAAATAACTAGACAATCGACTGGCTATAAACTCTCTTAATTCTTGATTGTCATCCACCACCAATATTGTGGTCACATCATCTGAATGTTTGTTCTTGATGCGTAAAACATGGTCAACTTGATTAATTTCAACTGGCATGTAGTTACTTTCTACTGCCTTAACAATGGGTTCTACCAATTGTTTCTCATCAAAATGTGCATTGCCCTTTTTCAACCACAAGATAAAATCACAACCTTTTCCAGGCTCGTTTTGTAACTCAACTTCACCGTGATGTAACTCCATTAGTTCCTTAACCAACGCCAATCCAATGCCGGTTCCTGGTTCGGTGATATGGTCTGCTTTTTCATCTTGGGTGAACCTTTGAAAAATCTTGTCTTCAAAATCACTACTGATTCCGGGGCCATTGTCACTTACTTTAATGCCTGTTAAATTCTCATTAACTATTATTTCAATATTAATGTGGCTTTTATCGCCACTGTATTTGATGGCATTTGCCACCAAGTTCGACACACACTTGTCCAGTTGATCTTGGTCGAAATAGACAAAATGAGGATCATTGGTATGCGTGACTGATAAAGTTTGTTGATGCTGTTGAGCCAGTAGCTCAAATCGTTCAGCCACGTTGTTGATTAAACCTGAAAGGTCATATTTTGCAACATGCAAAGGGAAACGACCAGATTCCAAGCGGTTAATATCCAAAATTTGTCCCACCAACGATAGCATTTTTTTAGAATTTCTCAATGCTGTGTGAATCGGATGTAATTGTTTCTTATCTAAGTTATTGTTGTCGTCTATATAGGTTTCTAAAGGAGCAATAGTTAAGGTAAGAGGTGTCCTGAACTCATGCGAAACATTGGTGAAAAACCGGTCTTTTAGCTCTTGCTGTTGTTTTAATTCATGGGCTTTGGCTTGTACATCGGCGGTTCTTTCTTGGACTTCTTTTTCCAATTGTAAATTTCTTAAATTTAATTTTTTTGTGCGCCATTTTTGTGTGAGCCAAGAACTGATGGCAATCAATGACAAGACTATCAGTGCGTAAATCAGCCAAGCTGTTTTACTTAAATACCAAGGTGGTAATACAATATAATCAAACTTTTTTGCTATTTTCCTGCCCCACGCATCTTTGGCTTCTACTTGGAACTGGTAATCATTGCCGCGCAACAAGGTAAAATCTTTGTGGCTTTCGTTTGACCATTTTGAAAACTTTTCATTGTTACTTCCAATCAACCTGTGTCTGTATTGAACATTATTGGCATTGGTTGTATTGGCAATGCTGTTATCTGCCAAAGCAAATTGAATGCGTATTGAATTGTTGTCTTGGGTTAATGTTGGCAATTGGACTTCACCTAATCCGCCATAGATTTCTTTGCCTGTATCTAAATCAATTATTTGGCGAATATTGAGCTTACCCATTGTTGGTGGCTTTTCAATTAAGTCTGTATTGGCACGAAAAATATCTCCATTGGCCATACTAAACCACAAGGCTCCATCATCAGATTTCACAAATCCTTTGTAACCGCTGTCTGGAAAATACCGAAAGATGTCTTCATTGGTTTGCCATTGATTGTTTTCATCACGATTCAGTAAACCTGTCCGATTGCCAATTCTGTACCAAATATTATTTTGCCTGTCTTGGTATATACGGTAAACATCCATGCCTTTGGTTTGAAATATCTGGGGCAAATCCGTTAAAAACTGTAATTGCGGTTGGCGGTCTTGTTTAAAATCCATCAAGCCATCATTGGTACCAAAAACCACGCCCAAAGAAGTGTTAAAAGGCAGGACATTATTGGTGCCCAGTCCATCTTTAGCACTGAATTTTGTTACTGTTGCAAGACTATCATCATATTGAGCATTTTCTATGCGATAGAGTTCTTGGGTTGATGTACCCGTCCAAATGACACCCTCATCTATGGCAATATATTGTATCTCATCCTCGGTATTAGGGATTTTATCGACTTGCCAACTGCCATCGGAAAAATCCACCCGAAACAAACCTTCTTCAGTTGTTGCGAACACGATCTGGTTTTTTACATCAAGGGCAAAATCTTTGGCAAAAGCAGTTTTTAAAATATTTTGGTGATTGACCCATTGTCCATCTTCTGAATATTCCATCACGTAAATACCACCAGAACCCGCATACAACAGATGGTTTTTAAAAACTATTGCTCCCCAAGTATTGATATTGTCGGTGTGGATATTTTTAAAATAAGCCGGTCGTAGCGGCGTTGTATTTATTTCAAGCTGGAGCACACTTGTGCCTAAAATACTGACCTTGTTTTTTAGTAGGACAATGGCTTCTGTGGCATTGATTTGGCTGTCTGTTACATAGCGGCTGTACAGGTGCGGCGGGATGAATTTAACAATCGTGGGCACGCCTGAAAACCAAATTGTGCCTTGAAAATCTTCAATCACAGACAACAGGGTGTCTGTTCCTAGCCCGTCATCTTGGGTATAATTTTTGAGTAATTTAAAATATTCATCAACTATGAAAACGCCATTGTTAATTGAAGTTAAATAATAGTACCCGTCACTGGCTTGAATGGCATTGTATATATTGCTGTTTTCAGGGAATGGGTTGGCAGATAATTTTTGCACCAATTGCTTGCCAATCAACTCATAAATCCCATGACTGCCAGTAACAATCGTAAGTCTATTGTTGTTATTCTTTATAATTTTACGAATCAGAGCTTTTTCTGGAAGCACCATTGTTGTTTTGTTTATGGTCAACGATGGAGAGAAATCAATGGTAAATATATGTTCATTGTCGTTGGCTTTGAAATAAAACACATCATCTATGCTAAATATTCGGTGCATCCCTCCAACAGCATTGGCGACTTTTGTCAGATTTTGACCGTCCCAAAACAACAATCCTTTCATAGACAAAAACATCACGCCATGCTTGTTGGCTGCGGTTGACCAAATCTCACCAAACTGCTTTTCTTCAAAGCTCCAGTCAGTTAACAGTGATTGATAGGTTAACGAGCCTGTCTGGTTGGGATAATAATAACCAATGTCATTGCTGGTACCAATGTAGATATAATCATCTTGCCAAATTGAGAATGAACGGATACGCGATTTTTGTGGTGTATTGTAGATAGACCACTTTTCTCCATCCCATTCATTTAAACCAGTACCCGTGCCATTGTAGATCAAACCATTTTTGGCTTGAACTAACCACCAATTTTGATTGCCTCCTTTGTGGGTAAAAGAATCATACGTTTCTGTTACTGGCAGGCCAATTTC
>CAZLZZ010000207.1:0-4638 GCA_964564165.1 uncultured Alcanivoracaceae bacterium
CAAAATATTTGCTGGTGCTGTTTTCTAAATAACCATCAAACCTGACCAAAGCTTTCCGGGTAAACAAAGTAAAACTGCCTTTTTTAAACACCACCGCATCACTGGCGCGGTTTTCTAGTTGTAATCCACGCCAACGACTGACATGGTTAAAATACACTTCCAATGCAGAATTTGGAATGGGAAAAGGAATACCACCAATGGCATTTTCAAAACCAGTGCCATCATCATTGAGCGTGGTGTTTAAAGCATTAATTGCGGTATTTTTATACACCCAATCAGGCGCAGTTGCGGTTCTGTGGGTTGCATAAATAGGCATAGAAAAAGTATCAGGGTATTGTTTAAATAAAGTCAATTGTCCGACCGTTAAATGGCCTTTGTATTCATCTACATTGTTACTGGTAATGGTAAACAATGGTTTTTCATCACTAGGGATGGTTGTTTCACTCGGCCAATCAGGAATAGCACCCCCATTGCCAACACGCATGGCTCCCAATGGCGTTAGTTCATCATTAAGCTTTGACTGTAATTGAGCATCAACTTTTGATATTCCATGAGAACTCACCAAAATAAAAATAAGTACAACACTAAATTTAATTAACATTTGCTACCACCTCGTTTTATCGTTGTTTTGTAGGACTTTGTTCAAATTGTAAAAAAAATCTTTCTAATAAATTTATGCATTCAATAGCTCCATTCCTCATGGGCCAATGGTGAATTATTCAATTGTTTTTTTAATAATTGCCAATTAGGCAAATGCTTTTCTAAAAGTTCTTTAAACCTTTGGTTGTGATGCCGTTCATGTAAATGTATCATTTCATGTACGAAAATATACTCTAAACATTTGGTGGGTTTTTTTGCTAACTCTGAATTTAAAATAATTGCCTTAGTTAGGGGATTACAACTGCCCCATTTTGTTTTCATCTTTCGAATAGAAAAGTCTTCAACCTTCTTACCTATTCTAGGTTGCCATTTTTCAATGAGCTCGATGATTTTAATCTTGAGTTCTGATCTATACCAGGCATCCATCAATTTTTGCTTGTTTTCTATGCTGGTATTTTTTCTTACAAACATTTTCAGCTTACCTGATTGATAATGTTTTATTTTATGTTTGCCAATGTTTTCAACCAATTCAAAATGAAATGCTCTGCCGAATACATAATGACATTCGCCCGAAATAAACAATCGCTTTGATTGGCGTGCTTGGTTGTTAAAATCTCTTTGTTGTTGTTTTATCCAGCTCAGTTTTGAAATCACTGCCAAACGCACATTGTCATCAGTGACATGCACTGGCACAGCAACACGAACTCGACCATTGGGTGGATAAACGGCTAAATGCAGGTTTTTAATGTCCTTTCTGACGATTTGAACATCAATGCCACTGACTGATAACTTGTTTTTAGATTTATCCATATTAATCGTAATCAGTTTGATTTTTTATTAAATCCATCAACTCAGCTATATTAATTTTATATTCGCCAATTTCCTCTTTAACCACATTCTCAATATCACGTAATTTAAAACGGTTATTTTTCCAGTCTGATTTTTTAGTTTCTCTGATTTTATTATCAATGCGATTAACTAAATCTTCATTGTTATCAAGGTTGTCATATAGAGCTTGTTTGGCTCTGGTATTGATCGAGCTAGGATAATTTTTTGCCGTACTGGGTTTGACGATGCTTTCTGCCAGCTTCTTGACTTTTTCTAAATACTCTTGGTAATTAATAGCATCCGCTCGGCGTTGTAAGATTAATGCGGTTAAAAGCTCGGACATCTTTTCATAATATTTCGGGTTGATGGGTTGTTCATCAATAATCACCTTACGCATATTACTTTCTATGGTTTCTGCCATAGACTCTGGTACTTTTGCTTCTTTATCATCAGCAGGAAATTGCTTGGATTTTTCTACCACCAGTTCAATTAAGCCTAATTTTTCAAAATCAATCAGCTTTTCACTGGGTTCTGCATGAATATACATATCCAACAACCTGCGCATAGCAGGTTCATACAGCTTCATGTCAACTTCATCTTTAGAGTTTAACTTTATTTCCTGTCGGACTTTGCTGTAGTGCTCAACCTCTTGTTTGATTATTAATGCCTCATCTGCGCTATAACCTGCTTGTAACAATTCATTGGCTAAGTTGGCATAAGCCCGTACCAAGGCAGCAGTATTTTTATACAGTGCTACGCGCTTAGGTTCATTTAAAATCAGATCAATATCACTGGTCATATCACCGACAAAATAACGCGAATAATCGGCCAAGTCTCTGGGTTGTAAAACAGGCTCGCACAAAGCTTTGATGGTTTCACGGGCTTCATCCAGCTTTTGTTTGCCTTTGGCTAAACGATTGGTAAATAAACCCGCAACGTCTTCTTTGGCATAGCCATCAAATGCACCGCTGGTATAATCATTGATAGATGTCTCCAAGCTATTGAACAAATCCTTGTAATCGATGATATAGCCATACTCTTTGTCTTCACCATCTAAACGATTGACACGGCAAATGGCCTGAAATAAACCGTGATCTTTCATGGATTTATCAATATACAGATAAGTAGCCGAAGGTGCATCAAAACCAGTGAGTAATTTGTCCACCACAATCAACAAACGCATTTGACCCGGTTCGTCTTTAAACTGTTTTTTGACTCTTAACTCAAACTCATCGGCTTTATTGAGAGCTTTCTCTTTAGGTATTTCAAAATAATCTGCCAGCATCTGTTGGTAAATAGAGAACTGGTGTAATTTTTCAGTTCTTCCCTCGCCAGATTCTTCGCCTTTGATGTCGGCAATTGATGGTTTGTAGCTGGTAACAATGGCACATTTACCCTGCAAGTCAGTTGAATTAAATAACTCGTAAACCTTACAAGCTTGGTAAATACTAGAACACACCAGCATGGCATTGCCACGTCCGTCCATAAGACGAGGACGTAGCTCCATATCCATTAAGATGTCTTGTACAATCTGGTTTAAGCGATTTTGGCTGGAGAGCACCTTTTGCATGGTTCCCCATTTTTGTTTCAGTTGTACTTTTGCCATGTGCGTGAGGTTTCTGGTTTTTAAATCAAACCATTCATCCACCTTTTTCTGTGACGTAATTTTTTGATCAATATCACGGGCTTCATAACGCAAATCCAAAATCACGCCATCGGCTACGGCCTCGTCATATTTATAGGTATGGATAAACGAGCCAAATACCTCAATGCTTTTCTTCTTGTCTTTTTTTAATAACGGCGTACCGGTAAAACCGATAAATTTAGCATCAGGCAATATACTTAACATGGCGGTGTGTAATTTGCCTGATTGGGTGCGGTGACATTCATCAACAAAGACAAAGATATTGCCCTTGGCTTTAAAGTTTGTGGGTAAATTGTTTCGAATTGATTGAATATATTCCTTGGTGGCTTTTTCGGCAATTTTTTCATCATCGTCACTTTGATGGCCAAATTTATGCACCAAAGAGCACATCAACCATTGATCAGACTCATTTAAAGTAGCAACCAAATCGGCACCACTTTTGCTGCGGTAGATTTCTTCGTTAACCCCTTTAAAAACACCTTCAATCTGCTCATCCAATTCGTTGCGATCAGTGATGACAAGCACACGTGCATCCTCATGGTTCTCGCGTATCCACTTAGCCAACCACACCATGGTCAAACTTTTTCCCGAACCTTGGGTGTGCCAGATAATACCGCCTTCATTGTTGGCCAATCTTCTTTGCGCGGCTTTGACACCAAAATACTGGTTTTGTCTACACAGTTTTTTTGTGCCTACATCAAACACGATAAAATCATGGATAATTGACAACAATCGTTTTTTATTGCATAAATTTAACAGATCAAAATCAAGTGTTTCGGTTAAATGTGGGTGGTCTTCTGCGCTTAAATGTTTGTAAATTAAATCGGTCTTGGCATCATAGGCTGGGTTTTCTTCTTTCCATTTGTAGTAATGTTGTTCTTTGGATTCTATTGTGGCGTAATACAGGCCTTCGGAGTCATTGCCTGCCATCATCAACTGTATGGTTGAGAAAAATCCACGAATAAAAGTCTTTTTTTGGTTATCCAAATTTTGCCGTATGCCTTCACTGACCGAAACCCCTGAGCGTTTCAATTCAAGCACACCTACAGCAATGCCATTGAGGTATAAAACAATATCAGGACGTTTGTTGTGTTCTCCGGCTAAAGTTACTTCTTGAGCAATAGCAAATTCGTTATTTATCGGGCTTTTCCAATCAATCAACCACACGGTTTGGTTGCTTTGTCCTTGTCCAGCACTGACCTTGATACCATAGCGTAACATCTCATAGACGCACTTGTTAGCATAATAGATTTTTTTGCCATCGCCGATGGTTGCGCCTTGGGTAAATTTGCGGATGGCTTTGTCAGCCAAAGCACTGTCTGTACCTGTGCGTATCAGCCAATTGCGCAGTTTTTCTGTTTCTATATTGCTGTTGTTATCGCGTTTTTGCCAATCGCCATAATACAGATAATCCAACTGGTTTTGGAATAAATTAACCACCCGGTTTTGAGTGATGCGTTCTGGCGCGCCAATAACACTCATATCAGTCTGGTTCTGCCTGTTAGCAACTCTTGCATCATGCCTTGTTTGATTTGCTTGGTTTTTGTGAGTTGGGTTTTTATGGA
>CAZLZZ010000208.1:0-4610 GCA_964564165.1 uncultured Alcanivoracaceae bacterium
AGAAAACTAGATTGTATAAATTAGACAGAACTTATTAATTGCAGTACTAGTTAAATATTACATTTCTATCTGTCCACTTACTCACTCAGCTTAAGATTAGTTCGAAACACCGTATTTAGAGTTTAGCATTCTTATTGTTTGATTTTGAAGAGAGTGTATCAGTTCGGTTTCGGTTTTGTCGGTAATTTTTAAACCATTGAGGTCTACAAAAAGATATTTACCAGAAATAGGGCTTATCCATGAAAGTTTTGCTTTAATGAATTTGTGTTTATCTGTGGATATTTCAAACCAATCCCCTTCTTTGAAAGAGTCCATTAATTTGGAATAATCAATTTTTGTTTTAATTTCAATTTTACTTCCATGTTTGGTATCAGTTTTGGAGTCAGTTTCGATTCCAGATACTGATTCGGTTGCTTGCGTTTCATTTTTGTTGGTAATTTGGCTGAATTTTTGTAGTTTTGTCAAAGAAGATAACTTAATGATATCCTTAGGTTTTACAATGTTTTCTTTGAGGTTTTTCTCTTTGTTTGCTAATTCTTTTTCTGTTCTGTTTTCCTTTTCAGGTGTTCTTGAGTTTAGTAATTGATTTATCTTGGTTATTAATTCTTTTGACTTGATTTTGCTGTCAAGAGAATTAAAGGCAACCAGTTCCAATCCTTTTTGGTATTTATCTGATAAAGTTACTGTTTGTGATTTTGTGAGAACAGATTGCGAATCAGCATGTGTGAGTTCAACCAATAAATCAACAAAAATCAAACTGTCTTGGTATTCATCTGATTGTGGATCATGTCTAAGGTTAAACAGCACCAATACATTAAACCACTCATCTACTAATATATTGTTGACGAACTTTGGGAGTTTTCTATTGGCTATTTTATCTTGTAATATCTGTTTTGAAGTTTTTTTTGCCTGTATGATTTTTTTTAGACCTTTTTGTTTCTCATCTTTCCGTTTTTTCTTAATTTCTGTCCTTTTAATTTGCCGCTGAAGGAATTTTTCTAAATCATTTTGAAGTTTAATAAATAACTGGCTGTCATATTGTTCGAGATTAACAATTGTCTTTACCATAGATTTGATTTTTTTTATATATTGATCGGTAATCGCATCTTTAGTGTGTTGTTCGACAGAGATCGAGACAATGGCGCTCAAAAACACCCTTGTTTGGTGGTTTTTTAAGCGGAACAAATTAGGCGTTTCCATAGAGATTTTTAAATATCTGTCCTGAAGTTTTGCTAACTCGCCTCTAATAACAGGGGGTATTTTTTTACTTTTTGAAATAGTTTGAAATATTTGTCTTACTAAATCAATGACATCATCGTGCTGTTGGCTATTTTTAGAGCCATTACTTTGTTGATCTTGTGGTTGATTTGTTTTCATTAAATGTGGGTATTTAATTTAGTTATTTACAATCGATTTTAGACCTATTATTAGACCAGTCAAGAAATTTGTTCTGTATTGCAGGGTTTTTATACTAGCCTACATATTTCATAGAACAATGGGATCTATAGAAAAATGGCAAATAAGGGTAGCTTGAGATTAAACCAAAGCCGCAAATATCTTAAATCCAGAAACCCAAGTACCAATTCCAGATCCTAGATTGGTTAGGATAAACACCAATAAAATACGTGTGACTGGGTTTTTCCACCAACCTTTTAATTCAGTGGCATCCTTTTGTAAATTTTCAAAGTCTTTTACTTTGGGTTTTCTTAAATAAGTTTCTACAAATGCGGTAACCATTCCTGCGCCAATAGCCGGGTTCAGTGAGGTAATCGGAGCGGCAAAAAATGCCGAAATAATGGTTAAGATATGACCGCCAGCAACCGCAGCTCCGATGGCAGCAAATATGCCATTGTAAATCACCCAAGTTTTGATTAAATCAAAGCCCAATTCAGGACTGCGCATAAATCCCCAAGTAAAACCAGCAACAATAACAGCAGTAATAATCCAAGGAAGGAATTTTAGCCATTTGCCCCCTGGTGGAATAAGGTCTAATTCTGTTACAGTCTTATCGGCATCAATTTTGTTTTCAATGGATTGGCTCATGCCTTTTAAATGACCAGCACCAATCACCACTAAAATATTTTTAGATTCTGAGTTTTGTGTCTCTTGCAACAAGCGCGCAGCCATATAATCATCGCGTTCATGGATTAAACTGGTATAAAGCGGTTGTGATTCATCAGCAAAATCAGAGAATGTGCTTTCTAGTACGTCGCCTTTTTTGAGGTTTTCAATTTCTTCTGCGGTAATTTCTTCTTTGTCAAAGAAACCACCGAAGCTAAACATGAGTTCAAATTTGTCTAAGAATTTCATACCACGCCAGGCACGTTTCATGGTAGTGCGGATATTTCTGTCAATTGTCCACAGTGTTAAATCTTTTTCTTTGGCGTGATTGATTGCCGCTTTCATTTCGGCACCGGGTTCTACACCCAATTGTTCCGCCAAACGGTTTTGATAAGCGCTCAATGCCAAGTTTACGGCAATCATGCTTGTTTGTTTGTTTTTGATAATTTTCAACAAATCCATTTCTTTATACTTATCAGGATTGGTCATGGCTTCAAAGCGCATTTCATCCAATTCTATTGCCACCGTGTCAAATTCACCTGTATCTAACAGTTCGTTGACTTTATCAACACTGGTTTGTGATACATGTGCGGTGCCTAAAATGACAAAGTTTTTACCATCTTGTGAAATGATTTTGTGTGGTTGCTCTTCAAGTATTGCTTGAATTTCACTGTTGTTTTGCAAGATATTTTCCAGAATGATACAAAGCCCGTGATTTTATCATTGCTTGATGTATTGCTAAAGTAAAAACATTAAATCAAAAGAAGTATCGCGAAGACTTGATAATATCAAGCAGGTGTACTACGATTTGTCATACAAAATATGTATGGGTGATTTATGTTGACAATTAGATTAGATAAAGATATGGAAATGAATATTGACTCTTTGGCAAAACAAGCCAATAAAACCAAAAGTGAGTTTGTACGTGAATGCTTGGCTCAGTATATTGTAAACTATGAAAAACCGAATGCTTGGGAATTGGGTGAGGGGTTGTTTGGCAAGCATTCTAGTAGAGAAGGAAATTTGGCAAAGAATCGAAAGCAATTATTGACGGAAATTATTAAAGCCAAAAGAAGAAGTTAGAAAAATTAGAAGAAATTTGAAAAAGTTAGAAGAAAATAAATGAAATACAAGACATGCAAAAAATATTAATAGATTCAGGCCCGTTGATTGCTTTATTTGATGCTTCTGATAGTTATCACACCAAATCGGTCGAATTCATCAAACACAATTCCTGCGTTTTGGTTACATCATTGGCTTCAGTTACTGAAACATTGCATTTGTTAAATTTTAGTAAAGATGCCCAGACTGATTTTTTATCTTGGTTACATGCAGGAGCGGTTGAAATTGAACCCATTGATAACTACGATTTGTTGGATATAAAAAACATGATGACCAAATATGCCGATTTGCCTATGGATTTCGCCGATGCCTGTTTGGTGTTTTTGGGTAACAAATTAAGGATTGATAATGTTGCAACTATTGATAGAGATTTTAATATTTATAGACTACAAGGTGAAAGATCTTTTACGACTTGGATAAAATAAAAATACATATGTAGAGGCGCGATTTATCGCGTCTATTTTAGTAGCCTTCAGAAATTAAAAAACATGATTAAATCGTGCTTACATGTTGAAATATCATATCTAAGAGCAAATAATATAATTTTCAATGAAATAAATTTCCATGTATAATGGTCTTTAAATTTTGCAATTATTTTAACTTATGAAAATATCCCATACGCCAATCATCAACTCTGGTGATTCTGAACAAAAAAGACTAGAAATCAAAGGCTACTTTAACCAAACTTTCGACCTTTATGAAAGCTTGTTTGAGGTGATTGCTGATGACAGAGGTTATTTCCAACGGGCCGATAAATTGCGCCATCCGTTAATATTCTATTTTGGCCATACCGCAACATTTTTTGTTAACAAATTGCGCGTAGCTAAGATTATCAATGACCGTGTTTGTTCAAGAATGGAGGCTTTATTGGCTATAGGTGTGGATGAAATGTCATGGGATGATTTGGACAAACAAAATTATGAATGGCCAACGGTTGTCCAGGTGCAAGATTACCGCAACAAAGTTCGCCAGGTGGTCAATGATTTAATTGATAACTTGTCACTTGACATACCTATTAAATGGGAAGATCCCTTTTGGATAATACTGATGGGCATTGAGCATGAAAAGATTCATATCGAAACTTCATCAGTCTTGATTAGGCAATTGCCATTGGATTGGGTCAAGCCTCATGATGATTGGAAAATTTGCAGCGATGACAATGATGTGGTCGAAAATCAATTAATATTTGTCGATGATGGAACAGTTAAACAAGGTAAGGAGTCACTATCAGAGACTTATGGATGGGACAATGAGTATGGTTTAAAAATAACCGATGTGGCTGAATTTAAAGCCAGTAAGTACTTGGTTAGCAACAAAGAATTTTTAGCATTTGTTGAAGATGGTGCATACCAAGTCGAAGAATGGTGGACAAAAGAGGCTTGGGCTTGGTTGGATTTCAAAAAAGCCACGCATCAGGTTTTTTGGGT
>CAZLZZ010000209.1:0-4588 GCA_964564165.1 uncultured Alcanivoracaceae bacterium
TTGTTGATTGCCTCCTTGTTGTTTGTTCTTGTTCTGGTTATTGTGTTGCGGCTTTTTATGCTGCGCATTTTTATGTTGAGGTTTTGAGTGTGTGCTCTTTCCCTGTGAGTGTTGAGGTTTGTTTTTTTGTTTATTGGTTTTAATAGCGGGTTGGCTATTTGAAGTGAATAAACTTTTTAACCAATCAATTATACCACTGTCTTTCTTTCCGGATGGTACTTGAGAATCAGGCACTAATCTATCTACAGCTGCGACTTGACGGTTTTGTTGAAGGGCTTTTATTGTGGTGCTCTCGATTTCTTCTTCGTTTGCGGGTTTTTTAAGAACGATATTGTTAATATCAACACTATTGGCTTCTGATTTCTTTAACCGTTCGATATCAAACTGAGGTGTTTGATAGAATTCATTGGCTACCACTAACATCGGTACTTTGTGTCTTGATTCAAGATCTGCCATTTCAAGGCGTTTTTCATTGGTAATGAAATTGGCCACTTTGGTTGGTACTTGTGCTACCACTTTACCTGTTCCTGGTTTCTGTGCTTCTTCTTCCATAAGGCGCAGAATGGACACCGACAGGGACTCAATGTTGCGAATAAAGCCATGTCCAGAACATCTTGGGCAGGCATATTGACTGGTTTCATTGATCGATGAACGCAGTCTTTGGCGTGACATTTCTAATAAGCCAAAACGTGAGATTTGACTGGTTTGGATTCTTGCCCGATCGTTGCTCACGGCCTCATCGAGTTGGTTTTCAACAGATCTTTGGTTTTTGCTATTGCGCATATCAATAAAATCTATAACCACTAATCCGCCTAAATCACGTATGCGCAATTGTCTGGCGATTTCATCGGCTGCTTCAAGATTGGTGTTTAGCGCGGTCTCTTCGATATCTGATCCTTTGGTCGCTCTTGCTGAGTTTATATCAATGGCAATCATGGCTTCTGTTTGATCTATTACAATAGAGCCACCAGATGGCAAGCGCACTTCTCTTGAAAATGCAGATTGTATTTGCCCTTCAATTTGATAGCGTGAAAACAAAGGGGTTGAGTCATTGTAATATGAAAGTTTTTTAAGATTGTGAGGCATTACTTGCTGCATGAAATCTCTTGCTTTCTCATATATTTCTTTGTTGTCAATTAAGATCTCGCCCACATCAGGACGCAAGTAGTCTCGGATGGCTCTGATAAATATGTCGCTTTCTTGGTAGATAAAGAATGGGGCTTTGCGGGTAGCGGCTACAGTGTTGATTGCCGTCCATACTTGGTCAAGATAGTTTAAGTCCCACTCTAATTCTTCTGCGGTTCTACCAATGCCAGCTGTTCTAACAATAACACCTGAGTTTTTAGGGTGTTTAACTTTTTTAAGCACTGTTTTGAGATCTTGACGTGCTTTGCCTTCAATTCTGCGTGATATTCCACCGCCTTTTGGATTTTCTGGCATGTAAACCAAGTATCTGCCTGCAAGGCTAATATAGGTGCTGATGGCAGCTCCCTTGTTGCCACGTTCTTCCTTGTTGACTTGGATAATAACTTCTGTTCCTTCTTTTACGGCAACTGAAATCGGTGGCCTTTCTTTCATCTTATTTGCAGCAGCTGTGTAGTAGTTTCTGCTGATTTCTTTGTAGGGTAAAAAACCGTGACGATTAGCTCCATAGTCAACAAATGCAGCTTCAAGGCTGGGCTCTACGCGGGTTATTTTGCCTTTGTAAATATTGCCTTTTTTGCGCTCTTGTCCGGGGATGTCGATGTCGAGGTTATAAAGTTTTTGACCATCGGCCAGTGCAACACGTATCTCTTCTGAGTGCGTTGCGTTGATTAACATTCTTTTCATTGTATTGTAAGTTCCTGTTTTTAATGCAAAAATTACAATAATATAGAGTTGTACCGTTCAATGTACAAATTGATATTGGGCTGCACAGGTCGTTGGAAAAATTATCCAAGTTTAGTCTAAGGGTCTATAGTTGAGGCCCTTGTCTTAGCCGTGTTCTTTTTAATAAGTGCTTAAATTGTAGGCACTGTTTCTTCCCAATATTAAAAGCATTTCCATTGCTTTTATTTAAATCTATATTTTTGCTTTTGCATTTATTTATTAAAATGCTGATGTGGTCTTTATCTTAATCTTTTGGAAAAAAATGATTAGCTCATTGTGCACCGTTTATAATCAATATTTTATAATTTTCTAAACGCAACCAGTGTCTTTGGGTTGATGGCTTCCTGCCTTGCTAAACTTTCTATCTAAATATAGAGTTTTGTCATACTCTAAATCAAGGGGTTTATCACATCAAAAGTATTAAGGTTTATTCTCTTAAACCTTTTGTAAATTTGTTTTAGTATTTTACTATTTAATTCTGTCTAAATAGAACGCGGAATGATAACATTTCTCGTTTAGTTAATATAGGGTAATTGTTGCTTTTATGCAAAATAACCAAGAACAAAATACCGAAGATAAACCTGCTAAGAATATATTTATTGTAAATTCTGATAGTGATGGGCAAAGAATTGACAATTTTTTATTAAAAACCCTAAAAGAAGTAAGTAAATCAAACATTTACAAACTTTTACGGAAAGGACAGATTAGGGTGAATGGCAAAAGAACAAAGCCGATTTATCGGGTTAAAGAGAAAGATATTGTGCGCATTCCTCCTTTTTTGATTCCTGATGAAAAAGGTGAGTTGTTCATCAGTGACAATTTGATGAATCAAGTTCGCGAAGCCATTGTCTTCGAAAATAAGAACTTTATGGTGATCAACAAGCCTAGTGGATTGGCCGTACACTCGGGTACTGGCGTTCGAGTAGGGTTAATTGAAATTTGTAAAAAACTATTTTCAACTATTGATATACAATTAGCGCATCGGTTGGATCGAGATACATCTGGCTGTGTCGTTTTGACTAAAAATCGCAATGCTTTAAATGACTTTAATACACAATCCAAAGATGACACATTAATTAAAAAATATTCTGCTTTAGTACAAGGTGTGATAAAAAATGATTTTATTGTGGAGTTGGCACTTGACACTTCAGCTCGACAAAATGGCGAGCGAACTGTAGAAGTCTGTGAAAGGGGCAAATGGGCAAAGACCAAGTTTACCGTATCAGAGTTTTACCAATGCAAAGTGCCTGCAACCTTATTACAGTGCCAATTATTTTCTGGCCGTACCCATCAAATCAGGGTGCATGCTAGCGCCAGTGATTGCCCAATAGCTGGCGATCAACGCTATGGAAATGGCAAGTTTAATGCTAAATTAAGAAATTTGGGTTTGAAGCGTTTGTTTTTACATGCTGCAAATATTCAATTTAAAGATGGCGATGAGCAAATCATCGTTAATGCAGAATTGCCAAGCAAATTACAGAAATTATTGGAGAAATTATAAGTTTTTAGTAGCTGAAGATTTTATGTTTTAATAATTGGCTTTTTTTAGTGAATTTAGTGGCAAAATAACTTTTATTATAAGAATCCACTTTAACAGCCTCGTCATTAGTTGGGAGGGCAATCGATAAAACTTCCTGAGCCTACGCCCAAACTTTCGTTGTAACCATATCTACCACTCGAAATATAATGAGCGTATTTTCTACAGTTGTTAGATTTCACTCTTGCATGATTTGCTTGTCTATGGGCATCTTTCCAACTCCCTGTTTTCTTTTTGTATACTACTACATTGAGTTTGTTGTATTGGGTAACTGCCAATTTATGGCCTTGTTGAATTGCTTTTTTATAATAAATATTGGCAGTAAATTTTGATTTATTTACAAACTGTCCGTGTTCATGCATGTATCCCATCATGTATTGTGAATTGGTATGGCCTTGTTTGGCTGCTTTATCGTATAAAACTGATGCTTTATAATAATCTTGAGCAACGATTTTTCCCGTGTAATAAATGTCAGCCAAATATATTTGTGCATTCAAGTGTCCTAAATCAGCTGCTCTGGTAATTTTTGTAATGGCTGTTGAGGTGTTACCACTATTGAATTGTTGTTTTCCTTGATTGTAAATATTTGCTTCTTCATCGTACAATCGTTGGTGGTTATTTTTGCCATCAATATTGTCTTGATTGGCAGATTTTAAATACCAAGATTTGGCTAGCCATCTGGGGCTATTGCCCATGCTGATTCCGTTTTCATAGTAGTGGCCAAGCCTATATTGGGCATGAGCGTTACCATCTTTGGCTGCTGCTTTGTACAATAATAATGCCTGGTAAGTATCTTTTTTAATGCCATTGCCTATCTCGTACATGTCCGCTAAAGCTAACATAGAGTGCATGACGTTTTCTTTGGCTGCTTTAGTATACCAATCTGCTGCTTGTTGGTTTGATTGTTGTACACCTTTGCCCAACTGATAGAGTTTACCCAGGTAATCTTGGGCGATTGGATTTTTACTTTCAGCCGCTTTTAAATACCATTGCGCTGCCTTTTCATAAGAAATATCTCCATTGAATCCAGTTTCAAATAAATAACCAATATAGATTTGTGCATTTGTATTACCTTTAGAGGCAGATAAGTGAAATAAGAAGTTCATTTTACCCGGGTCTTTTTCTTTAACAGCTTGTTTTGCCAGTTCATAAAGTTCTTGATTTGAGTGATTGGAATATTTT
>CAZLZZ010000210.1:0-4585 GCA_964564165.1 uncultured Alcanivoracaceae bacterium
GGAAAGACCATACCAGTAACCTTCGGGGTCTCGATAAGATTCTGGGACGGTTGCTAATAGCCAGGGATTAGAAATTGCTTGTAACACATTGGCTTGTTTAGCACGGTACAATCGTCCTGCATCAACGGTAAGAAATAAATCCGCTGGTGTGTTTATACCTTCTGTGATAAGGCGTTTTAATAAAGCATCAGCTTTGCCAGTAACAAGGTTGACTTTAATACCTGTTTGCTTGGTAAAAGAATCCAGCAGTGGTTTAATTAACGCTTCTTTTCGTGCAGAGTAAACATTCACTTCTTCAGTGGCAGTTGCTATACTTTTTGTTACTAAAAAAGTCATCACTATTGAAATAATTATAAATCTACGCATAAGTATTTGTTTCTCTTTTAAATGATATGCGCATATTATCACAAAGTTAAATGATTATCATTTGTATTTGCAAAAATTTAATAGTAATCATTTGTACAAGGTGAGATTTATGAAAATTTTTGGAATCGGGACTTTAGCCCTGTCACTTTATTAGTGTATTGCTAAATAAAGATTAAAAACCCGTAGACTAGGCTAAGCTTGCGCAGCCCAACATCAAACTACCAGCAAACTCAATAATAAAAACAACCCAAATTTCAACGGCAAGCACAAAACTTTTCATAATGCCCAAAATCCCATATTGGGCTTCACTGTGTTCTGCACCAACCTATGGTGATTCGCCCATCTTTATTTAATTCGCGAAGAAGGGGAGCCGTGACATTTAAAATATGTTCATAATTTGATGAAAAATTTATAAACTTGTATCATACAATTGTGTGTAAAATCAAACCTGCGGTTTTTTTATCTGCGTTAATCTGCGGACAATTGCTTTTGATCTTCCGCTGTGTACGCTGCGCCGCTGTGCGATAATTGTTTTATATTTTTGACCAATCAAGTTAGTTCGTCTAATAGAAACTATGTACACCGGAACCGCGACTTTAGTCGTGCCATACTCAATAATAATACAGGACTAAAGCCCCGATTCCGAATGTTTTATATTTTTTAAAAAACTGGGCAGTCATTTGAACCAGCCTTCGCGGGAATAACCAGGAGAGTAGTTATCTTAATATCAGCTTGTGTTGTTTTATTTGGATTTAAAAATCTGTTTACCTGCTACCCACGTTTCCAATACTTGGGTTTTCCAAATATCCTGTTTATGAATGTTGAAAATATCTTGGTCTACTAAAATAAAATCAGCCCATTTTCCAGGTTCTAAACTGCCAATTTCATGTTCTTTTCTATTGGCATAAGCTGCACTGATGGTAAATGATTCTAGCGCTTGTTTAACACTCATGTTTTCTACAGCTATCCAACCGCCCTTGGGTTGGTTGTCGCGATCCTGTCTGGTTACAGCCGCATGTAAGCCATAAAAAGGGTTGGGCAATTCAACTGGAAAATCAGAACCAGAAGCAATTACTACGCCTTTTTTTAGCAACGTTTGCCAAGCATAAGCCCCGCGTAATCGTTGTCTGCCAACTCTGTCTTCTGCCATGTTTTTGTCAGATGTAGCATGTGTGGGTTGCATAGATGCAATGATGTTGTGGGTTTTGATTCTGTTTAAATCAGCAAAATCAACCACTTGTGCATGTTCAATGCGGTGTCTATTTAACGATGTTTTAGCTCTGGGGTCAGAAAATATTTCTATAGAAATTCGATTGGCTTTATCGCCAATGGCATGAATACCCGCTTGCCAACCTTCGTTCGCATTGGCAAAAATAGTTTCTTTAATAAACTCCTTAGACTGTACAAACAATCCAGTTGTACTGGGTCTATCATCGTAAGGCTTTAACATAGCTGCTCCGCGGGAGCCCAGTGCCCCGTCAGATACATATTTAATTGTATGAATCTGTAAAAAATCATCTTTGTAAGGCCCATAAGAGAGCATTTTGTTAAACACTTTTGACCCAGAAGCTAACATGACATTAATTCTGATGGGCAATTTGTTTTCTTGGGTTAATGTTTTGTAGATGTCATATTCCAACCAATCAATCCCAGCATCATCAATCGAAGTAATGCCCAATGATGCCAGATACTGCAATGCTTGGCGGATTAATTCTTTGTTGTTGCTGTTTTTTTCAACGCCTATGTGCTTTGAGATCAGTTTCATAGCATTATCGACGAAGATACCTATTTGTACACCTTGTTCATCGACTATAATTTCTCCACCGGGCAAGTTTTTTAAATATTGACTGGTTTTGGCAATTTCCATGGCTTTTGAGTTTGCCCAACCTGCATGGCCGTCAACACGTCGTAGCCAAATGGGCTTGTCGGTTTTTAATGTGTCTAAATCTTTGTATGTTGGAAATTTTTTGCCCTTCCATAGTGCTTGATTCCAACCGCGTCCTAGTATCCAGTTGTTATTGGGGTTTTGGTCAATAAATTTTTGAATAATCTGCAATGATTCTTGAACAGATGTAATGCTCATCAAGTCTATTTCATTTTTTAATTGGGCTAAACCAAAGACATGACCATGTGCATCGTGCAACCCAGGTAACATCGAGCTGCCTTTACCATCAATTAAGTTAGCATTGATGTATTGATTATTTAACGTATCTAAATTGCCTATTTGTAGCACTTTGCCTTTTTCAAAAGCAATTGCATCAAATATCACATGTTTGCTCTGATTAATTGTATTGCCTTGGATATTATGAATAATAGTTACCCTAGCTACTGCTGAAAAATTTAAGGTTAAAACAAAACAAAAGATTGCGATTTTAGTTTTCATCATAGTTTTTATCATAATATATGGAATAGCGATTAAATTAATACAATTGTTATTGTAAACTAATTTGCTATATAAAATCGAGATTATTAATGCCAAAAGTCACAATTCTACTTCTATTCATCTTAACTAATGTTGCCTATTCACACATGAAAACTCCTGAACCCATTATATCTTCTGCACCTGTTGCAAAAAAAGTCCCTTATAAACATATCAGCCACGGTGATGTTAGATTAGACAATTATCACTGGTTACGTGATGATGACAGAAAGAATCCAGAGGTAATTGATTATCTCAACTTAGAAAACAACCACACAGATGCCGTTCTTAAAAATGAAAAACCTTTGATCGAAGACCTGTATCAGGAAATCATTTCAAGATTGCCAAGCAAAGAACAAACAGTCCCCTCGAAAATTGATCAGTATTGGTACTATTCTCGATTTGAAGAAGGCAAGGAATACAGCATTTATGCGCGCAAGAAAGACAAATTATCTGCCACTGAAGAAATCATGATAGACATGAATGAAAGAGCTAAGGAGTTAAGCTATTTTCAATCTAATTATCAGGCAATTTCTCCTAACCATAAAATATTGGGATTTTCTGAAGATACCACAGGAAGAAGGAAATACACACTGCATTTTAAAAACCTAGAAACTGGAAAAATGTACAAAGATGTGATTAAGAATACAACAGGCTCTATTGTTTGGGCATTGGATAACAAAACCTTTTTTTATACCAAGAAACACCCCAAAACCTTGTTGCCCTACCGGGTTTATAGGCATGAATTGGGCAGCAATAAAAAAGATGTATTGGTTTATGAAGAAAAAGACAACACTTTCTATACCTCTATTCACGCAAGCACCTCAAAGAAGTACATCATTCTTGTAGTGTCTAGCACCACCAATTCTGAGTCCTATGTTTTAGATGCCAATAATCCAACTGGGGAGTTTGTGTCATTTTTGCCACGAGAAAAAGACCACGAATATTCAATAGAAGAATTGAATGATGAATTTTATATTCTTACCAACTGGCAAGCTAAGAACTTTAGAATCATGCATTCAAATTTGAAAAACTCTCAAGACAAAAACCAATGGAAACAGATTGTTGCTCACGATCCATCTACTTTAATTTATGATGTAGAAGCATTCAATACATACTTGGCGATTGAACAAAGAAGCAATGGTATTCGACACATTAATCTATATGATTTAAAGACCAAAAGTAGCTCTACTATTCAATCAGATGAACCTGCTTACACCATGTGGATAAGCTACAACCCGCAACAGAATACAAGCAAGTTGCGTTATGCGTTTGCTTCAATGACCACACCTTTTAGTGTGTATGAATACGACATGCAAACAGGCAAACAAAAGCTATTAAAGCGCGATGAAGTTATTGGTGATTTTAAATCTGAAAATTATCAAAGTAAACGTCTATTGATTAAAGCCCGCGACGGTGAGGAAGTGCCTGTTTCGTTAGTTTACAAAAAATCTGATATTCCATTGGCTTTGCGCCCGATTTTGGTTTATGGCTATGGCTCCTATGGCAGTTCGATTGATCCCAGCTTTTCCTATTCTCGACTCTCTTTGTTAGACCGAGGGTTTATATTCGCCATCGCCCATATTCGCGGTTCACAAGCCAAAGGCAGAACTTGGTACGAAGAGGGTAAATTATTGAACAAGAAAAACACTTTTACCGATTTCATTGATGTGACCAAAGGGTTGTTACAACAAGGCTATGGCAATAAAAATCAAGTGTTCGCTTCTGGTGGTTCAGCTGGCGGATTATTGATGGGAGCGGTGGTCAATATGGATGGTATGTTATACAAAGGTATAATTG
>CAZLZZ010000211.1:0-4575 GCA_964564165.1 uncultured Alcanivoracaceae bacterium
ATTTATGTCAAAGTCGTTGTTAACAATCTCCGCGATAGCGGCTTCGTCCAACAATGCCGTCAATGGTTGTTTCAAACTCTAAAACAGCTTGGTTTTCTTGTAGGATTTGTTTCTTATAGATAAAACCAGTTTCTTTAAAAATAAGATAGGCGGCCCCCAAATACATCTTTGTTAAGGCTTTGCCTTTTTGGTGTGTGTGTAATACAGGAGAATGAAAGATGACTTTTTTGGCTAAAATATCATCCAAAATTTTATGGTTGCCTGTTTCTACAAATGTATGCCACTTTTGAATGGTTCGCTTGATTGGCATTTTACTCTTCCTCTTTTGAATTTATTTTTTTAAGATCTGATTTCTCCAGCATAGATTTTGGAATTTCTTTTTTAACTTTCACACCTAAATCTAATAATTGTTGTGCTTGATGAACTAGGTTTCCACGTCCGCGTGTGAGTTTATTTAGTGCATCATGATAGGTAGATTGCGTGGTATCTAATTGCTTGCCTAGCTTTTCTATGTCTTCTATAAACCCTCTAAATTTGTCATAAATATTGGCAGCACGATCGGCAATGTCGCGGGAATTTTGGTTTTGTTTTTCGTAACGCCAGAGGTTTTCAATGGTTTTTAAGGTGGCCAACAGGGTTGTTGGTGTGACAACCACAATTTTACTTGAAAAGGCATTTACAAATATCTTGTCATTTTGTTGAAAGGCGACCATAAAGGCGGGTTCTATGGGGATAAACATCAAAACAAAATCCAATGTTTTTACGCCAGACAGAGAAGAATAGTCTTTTTCGCTGAGTGACTTTATGTGGTTTTTAATGGCGTCCATATGGGCTTTTAGAGCGACAGCTTTGTCTTTTTTACTTTCAGCTGAGGCATAGTTTTCATAAGCAACCAAAGAAACTTTTGAGTCGACAATGATGTCTTTGTCTTGTGGCAAATGAATAATCACATCGGGTTTAAGTATGTTGTTTTCGGCATCGCGAAAACCGCCTTGGGTGCTGTATTCGTGACCTTTGCGCAAACCGGATTGTTCTAATACACGTTCTAGTATTAGTTCGCCCCAGTTGCCTTGTAGTTTCTTGTCGCCTTTTAATGCGCGGGTTAAATTTTTTGCTTCGGTATTTAGTTGTTGATTGAGTTCTCGAAGGCTTTTTACTTCGGTAATTAACGATGCCCTTTGTTTGCCTTCATTGTGATAGACATCATCGACTTTTTTCTTAAAAGCATCAAGTTGTTGGCTAAATGGATTGAGTATGGCATCAAGCTTTTCTTTGTTTTGTGCAGAGTATTTTTTGTCCTTTTCTTCAAAGATATCATTGGCTAGGTTTTTAAATTGAAGCTTTAGTTCTTCTTTGGTTTCATTTAACAATTCCAGTTTTTCATCGGCGGCTTTTTGTTGTTGGGTGTTTAAAGTTCGCAGCTCGGCGATAAGGGTTTGTGCCTTGAGGTGCTCGCTGTCTTTTTGTAGCAAGCCTTGTTTGAGTTGGTCGACCTCATCTTGAATTTCTTTTAAGCGCAACAGTTTTTGTTTATTAACCGCCAGATCGGTAATCAGTCTTTTGTTGTTCTCAATTAAATGAACATTGTCTTGTTCGTGTTGCTTGGAGTTTTTATTCAGCGCAACAAAATATTCCTGAAGTTTTCCCAGTTTCTGTTGATTGAGTTGTAATTTGGTGGAGAGTTTTGATTTTTCGTTCTCAATAATTAGTTGGGTGCGCGAACGAATATATAACCAATAGGTAATCAGTCCCAATACAAATGCACCACTGAAAATTAAAATTTGTTGGAGATTGATGTTCATATTGACAATTATACCTTACAAGTTCTTAGAGTTAATTCTAGAACATAAAAAAAGGGCAAACTCTTTGCTTTGCCCTTTTTTTAGTTTACCGGTTAATTGCTTTGTCAATGATCAGAAGACCTTCATTTTCCTCTTGAATTACGAGTCGAGCCTCGTGATGAGCCATGAGATCGACTGCGAGAAGAACGATGAGACGAGTCTTTGTTTTTTGGTCTATTTGAAGAAGACGAACTTCTTGATCTAGACGAGCCATGAGATGAGGATGAAGAAGAAGCTGAGCCAGAGTGCTCCGAAGAGTTAGAGCCACTCTGCGACGGTTGCTTGTTCGAGCCTCTTACATTGTTTGGTTTGGTGTAAGAATGCGAGCGAGCATTTGATCGGTAACTGGGTTTTGTAGCAATAACAGCAGGTTTATTGTGAACTACTCGCGAATTGGATCTGTTATTGTGTGTCACTTGCGGCCTAGTTCTATTGCTCACCCTATTGCTCGCTCTATCACGTTGCCCATTCACCGGTTGAGGTTGATTGGTTTGAGTGCGGCTATTCGTGCGACTATTCACATGCCTATTAACTTGACCACTGTTGCGGGCATTGTTAACATAACTACTGCCCATCCTTCTTTCGTTGTGCCTGATGTTTTGGTTTGAAGTGTTGCGTGAGTAGCCTTCACTAAAGGGTGCTTGTGAACGAGGCTGTCTTGTACTTGAGCGCCCTTCAGCACTTCTGCCTCTGGCACCCGAACGAAGGTGACTGGGTGTTGCTAGATTCCTGCGGTTGGTGTTATTGTAGTGCGATCTGGCATTAGAATTGTTATTTATTTGGTTACTGCCAGCTTCATATCGACTACTGTGGTTTCTGTAACGGTTGTTAGAGTGACCTTGTCTTAGTGCGGCAAGTCTTGCCACTTCCGAGCGGGCAGAAATGTGGTTGCTTGATGAATGAATGTTTCTGTTGTGATGCCAGTAACTATTATAGTAGCTAGAAAAAGGGCTAAAGGAGTGGCCCCATCGGTATCTGTAACCAGAAATCCTAAAGCCATAATTGTGCGTAAAGTGTGTGTGTCGTCCATATCCACCCCAACCCCCCCCAAAACCGAGCCCAAAGCCATAGCCAAACCCAAAAGGAGAATAAGACCCCCAGTAGTTGTTTGAAAAATGTGAATTAAAACCATTGAAACCAAAACGCGGATAGCGGTATGGACTATAAAAAACATTGCTGTAGTTGACACCCCACCGATCTGGATAATAGTTGTTGGCAAAATAGTCGCCATCGTTATAATCATTATCATTATAGCCAGAATCATCCTTCTCGTAATATACATCGTCATGCTGACTATAACGGGGATAACTTGTGACACAGGCTTGTAAAAAAACAACCAGTCCAGCAATAGCAAATAATTTTTTCATAATAAACTCCTATTAGGATTTGTAAACGTAAACAATTAATAACAAATAATAACAGATAATATATTAGAAAGCATGAATGCAAACTGAATATTTCTATTTAGCTTTACAAAAAGACTAGGTAAAACTGATATTTCAAAGTAGATTGCACATTTGAATCAATCAAGTTAACCATGAACAATCAACTCAATAACTGGAAAGTCGGATTAGGCCTGTCTTTAATGGTGGTTTTCTTTTGGGCAACTTTGCCAGTTGCATTGAAAATCAGTTTAATCGCTTTGGACGCTTGGACCTTAACATGGTTGCGTTTTTGTGTTGCTGCATTCATTACCTTATTGGTTGTTTTTATTTCGGGCTCTTGGAAAGGTTATCAAACTCTTTCTGCTAAAAATTGGATGTGGTTGTTGTTTGCAGGGTTGATGTTGGTTGGCAATTATGTGGGGTTCTTAATAGGTCTTGAAAAAACCACCCCTGCCAATGCCCAAGTGCTTATCCAACTGGCTCCCTTATTAATGATTCTCGGTGGTGTTGTTGTCTATAAAGAGTCTTTTAGCCACAAACAAAAACTGGGTGCCTTGTTGTTGTTTATTGGACTGGGATTATTCTTTAAAGACCAAATAGGCACAATGCTTGATGACCAATATATTTCTGGCGCGATTATTTTGGTATTTGCTGCCATTACTTGGGCAATTTACGCCTTAATCCAAAAAAAATTACACGATGTGTTGTCCCCACAAGCTATTCTTGCAGGAATTTATTTATTGGCGGCTGTGGTGCTTTTTCCTACCGCGGTTCCCAGCACTTTGTCTCAAGTTGAACCAGACCAATGGATTGCTATCGGCTATGCTTGTTTGAATACCGTGGGCGCTTATGGCGCTTTTGCACAGGCTTTAAAATATTGGCAAGCTTCAAAAGTAGGGATGGTGATTGCCATGGTTCCTGTGTTTACCTTGTTTGTTATCAATTTTATGTCATCACTGTTTCCTGATTTGGTGAAGCCTGAACAAATCCACACCTTAGGCATTGTGGGAATAGTGTTTATTGTTTCAGGTTCGATGATTGCAAGTATTGGTAAAAAATAACTTTTCAATAAAACCAAGAACAAAGTGTTAGTATTGTGGTCAAACCAGATTCACAACTCATAGTTTATTGATTCCGTTTATTGATTTAGCTTATTAATGCAGTTTATTGATGCAACATAAATATTTATTTAAATCCCGTATAAAATGGTTCGGCTTAAAGACCAAAGAGTTTATCAATCGATATCTAATGGGTATTGTAGTACTTGTTATTTTTTTGCCAGGTGTCGGTGTCGGTGAAAACTTTAATCTGTTGATTTCATTTGTCACAAAGCCCTTTGCACTAATTAG
>CAZLZZ010000212.1:0-4565 GCA_964564165.1 uncultured Alcanivoracaceae bacterium
TTGAAATATCACTTTAATATCAATGTGTTATGTGTTTTCGGTCAAGCACTAGTTATCCATCATACTAAAAAAGTGTATTTGAAAAACTTGTGAATCATACTTATTCTAAAGCAGGGTTTAACTGAATACCAGTCCGCCATTTCTTGTTCACAGACTTGCAAAAGTCTTTGAGTTGTTGAACAGTGCCAACAGCTGTATGGCCTTTGGTTTTGAATTAATTTAATTTATTTAACCATGCATCAGAGTTAAGATTTAATCGGTTTAAAATAGATGGTAATTCTTCTGGCGAGGTAACGGAATAATCGCAGGGTGGATACACAGGTCAACCACTGCGCTGGCTTTGTTTTTAATCTGTGCGGTTTGATCATGAAAATGGGTACCCACAAGGGGGCACGCCCTACAAAAACCAAAACTGAGGAAGATGTTTAAATATTGCGACAGACTCATGAGATTGCCACGTCGCTGTGGCTTCTCGCAATGACGAACGGGGTGGTTGATTACTGGGTTATTTACTATAATCAATAACATTTTTAACAATGTCATTTGGTATTTGTAAATGATATCCCAATTCACTAAGATTGTCTTTTACTGCATTTATATCTTCATTGGCTAATTGACTTCTTTTATCTAGGTCTAGCTCCATGATTTCTGTATATTTACCCAGTTTTTTGACTAATTCTTCAGGTAAATCTGATATTTCCTTATCTTTCGAAAGATAAATATAAAGGCCTTTTTTTGTGTCAGAACGAAAAATTTTACAAATCATAGCTTATTCCACCGTCACGCTTTTAGCCAAATTACGGGGTTGGTCAACGTCGGTTCCTCGCAACAATGCCACATGATAAGCCAGTAATTGTAAAGGCACATTAAACACAATCGGCGAGGTGAATTCGCCGCTGGCTTCGAGTTCAATTAAGTGAGTGGTGTCAACATCTAAGCCGTGATCGCTTTTGTGATCAACGAACACGAATAACTCACCACCACGGGCCCTGACTTCTTCGATGTTGGACTTGAGTTTTTCTAGCAATGCATCATTGGGGCAAACGGCAATAATCGGCATGTGTTTATCGACCAATGCCAACGGGCCGTGTTTTAATTCGCCAGCTGGATATCCTTCTGCGTGAATATAGGTGATTTCTTTGAGTTTAAGCGCGCCTTCCATGGCAATGGGGTAATGTACTCCACGGCCTAGAAATAAGGCGCTATTGCGAATGACAATTTTTTCGGCCATTATTTTAATTTGATCATTCAACAGCAATGCTTGGTTAATGATGCCAGGCAATGTACGCAGTTGCTTGGCAAGGTTACGGCGAAGGGTTGGGTCTATGTTATTAATTTCTGCAAACTTTAAGGTCAGCAATGCCAATACCGACATTTGTGTGGTCAAGGCTTTGGTAGAAGCCACGCCAATTTCTGGGCCAGCCCGTGTCATTAAACAATAGTCACTTTCTCTATCCAAGGTCGAGTTGGCAACATTGCAAATGGCGAGAGTTGTTAGGTAATTGCTTTGTTCTTGGGCGAACCTTAATGCCGCCAATGAATCGGCTGTTTCACCAGATTGAGAAATGGTCAAGAATAATGTATTGGCAGGAATAACTGGGTTTCTGTATCGATATTCGCTAGCAATTTCAACTTGAGTGGGAACCCGTGCAATTGATTCTAGCCAATATTTTGCCATCAATCCCGCATGGTATGAAGTGCCACAGGCAACGATGTGAATTTGTTGGGTCTGTTTTAAAATGGTTTCTAACTCTTTTTCAATAAAATACTTGGACACTTTGCCATCAAAAATTCTGTCTTCTAAAGTATTGGCTACAGCTGTGGGTTGTTCGTAAATTTCTTTGAGCATGTAATGTGCGTAACCATCTTTGCTTAAGGCATCGGCTGATAAGTTGACGGTTTTTAATTCGCGTTCTATCGGTTGATCATTTTTATCATATATGATACAAGTTTCGGGTGTGATTTCAACGATGTCGCCTTCTTCTAAATAATGAAAGGTTTTGGTCTGGCCGATTAAGGCCTGAACATCTGATGCTATAAAATTTTCGCCTTCACCACGACCAACAATAAGAGGACTGCCTTTTCTGGCAGCTATAATTTTTTCTGGCTCGGCACTGTTGGTGATAGCAACAGCATAAGCACCATCCAATTCGCGCAGGGCTTTGTGGCAGGCTTTTGAGAAATCTAGGCTTTGTTGATAATAATGAATTAAATGAACCAAGGTTTCGGTATCGGTTTCAGATTTGAAGCTGTACCCTTCCTCAATCAACATGTCTCGCAAAGGAATATAATTTTCAATAATGCCATTGTGTACTACAGCGATAGTTTGGTCTGAATCATGTGGGTGTGCATTGCTGGTTGTGGGTTCACCGTGGGTAGCCCAACGGGTATGACCAATGCCTGAATTTCCAGAAACAGGGTGTTCTTTTAATTGAGAGATCAGCTTGTTTAGCTTGCCCGCTTTTTTGCGAATTTCAATTCTATTGTTATGATTGATAGCTATACCCGCAGAATCATATCCACGGTATTCAAGGGTTTTTAAGCCGTTGATGATGATATCGACTACATTTCTATTGGCTGTTGCTGCTACTATTCCGCACATAATTTCACTTGTTGTATTTTAAATGGATATTTTGTACCCAAATCTTGATATGAAAAATGCGATTATAACACAAGCCCTTAGCACTCCTAGTAAATCTAAAAAATATCTTATCAGCAATTAGGTTGCCACGTATTTTTTAGATTTACGGTGTACTCATTGATGCTGCTCTAATGCGTTTTAAATTAATATCACAAACTTTGTCACCTGAAACCCTTGTATTTTGTTTTGCAAAAAAAAACTGTCAAACCAGCAATATTAGAAATAAATACAGTTGATCATATTGACGAATTTTATTTGGCTATGTAATATACTGTATAACATTTTAAAACGATTGTTTGTTTTAAATTTGTTTTGGAGTTCTATTGTTAGTAATACCCTGTTGCAGAACTACAATAGAGATGCCACCCACTAAAACTTATGAAAGGATTGTACTATGGCCACAAGAACTATATCTTTGCTAGGAATCAACAGCAGTATGACAGGTGTAATTGCCTCATATTGTCATCTTTTAAAAAAACAGTTAATAGACCAATGGGTGGTGAATCGAGAAAACCACCATTCAGATGTTGTCATTGTTGACTCTGATTGTTCTGATAACGTTGATTGTACAAATTCAATAAAAATAATAATCGGAAATTCTCAAACTGCCTCAGATGGAACAATTGGTTTTTCTCTTAATTTACCAGTAACCAGTTCCAAAGTGGTTAAGCTTTTAAATGATATTTCTCTTAATCGAACGTTCAAAAAAAGAGATTTCATAGCTGATAAGAAGATTTTTTCGTTAAAGAAGATGTTTTCTAGATTTATTCCATCGGCAATAAATACCAGGGTTCGTCAAAAGTCGCTACAAGTTAAAAAAACAAATTCTGTTGTCAATCAATTGCTTAGAATATCTAATCCTGGATTTGATAAAAACCTTAAAGTCGTCTTCTTAGGTAGACCTGGATCTGGGAAAACTACTGCAATATCATCGGTAGGAAGGTTTTTTATAGGAAGCGATGTAAAGGCAACAGATTCTGTTGGATTATTGAAAGAACAAACAACCATAGGCATTGACTACAACGAATGTAGTTTTCAAAATGGCACAAAACTTAGGTTATATGGAACACCAGGGCAGATTCGTTATGACTATATTCAAAATCAAACAGTGAAGAATACTGATATTTATATTATATTAGTGGACTTGACTTCTGTGGCTCCTTTTGCAGAGTTTATTTATTACAAAAACATAATTGAATCAGCTGGAAATACAGATGCACTTAAAGTTGCTGCGTTTACGCATAACGATATTCGCGAGCACAGCCCAATTACTTTGTCAAAAGAGATTAGGCTAAAATACCACAGTGAAATTTTAACAGTGAAATTAGATGTAAGAAAAAAGGAAGAAGTTTTATTGATGCTTGAAAATGTAGCTAAAATCCAGTTGAGTGATGTGCCAATGCAACAAAGTTATGCAGAAAACAGTATGTTTAAGCCAATAAAGAAAAGCTTGTTTAACTCACTGCTACCCCGTTAAAGTTGTAAGGTGGGTAAAAACGGAATGGCACTTAGTTAAGAGGATTTAAAAATTTAAGACATTGAAATATAACGTAAATTTTTAAGGAAGCCAAAGAGCCTTCGGGTAGTTGGCTTTAGCCAACACGTTTTTCGCCTTTATTAGCGAATTTTCTACTCATTTTTATGCGTATCGTCCTGATACTTACCGCTTCGCGGCTTGCGTGAAAAAATATTCCATGTGTTTTTTTCTTTCGCCCCAGAATACTTTCACAATCTCTAAAGCAGCGGTTCCAATACCTCAGGAACCGGGGCTTTAGCCCTGTAATACAACCCAACACCATCGGAACCAGATATTAAACTCCGAACCATGGAACCGAGACTTCAGTCCTGACGAACATTACTCATAACTTGACTAGGAGCTTGTCCCAGAACAGAAAACTATAAAAACAAAAATCACTCCAAAATA
>CAZLZZ010000213.1:0-4557 GCA_964564165.1 uncultured Alcanivoracaceae bacterium
GTTTTGCTGATGTAGCACCAATAAACATACAGTCCATACGCGCTACTGATGAAGTGTCCCAATTACTGGTATCGGGATTTGCTGATGTGGCACCATTAAACATACTATCCATAGAAATTACGCTTGACAAATTTGGAGCATCGGTTGTGTTGAAAACTACATTTTGGATTCTAAAAAATGCACTGCTCGTATCAGTCCAGATACCAGTCCCCCATTGTTCTACTGAAAGTAACTTCCGGCTCGCAAATGAACTTCTAAATCGTATTTTTGGATAACCTGTTCCCAAACCGCTGTTGTCTTGAATTCTTATGGTATAAATTCCAGCACCCGATCCAGTATAGTCACAGATATAATCATCTGTCTGACCCATGACTTCAAAATTGCCATCATCATCACAATCTACATTGTAGTTATAACCAGACCCAGATGTGTCAATTAAAAACTCAGTAGGAGAACCTCCTGGATTGTCAGATTTTATCCGAATAACAAAATCATCTGTAGGTAATGCTGGGGCAGTATTTGCCATTATTAATAAAATCATAACACTAAATGCTTTCATGAGTATTCTCCTAAATTTGTTTGCCATTCGCTTGATTTATACGTCTGACGTTTAAATAACAATTTTGTAACTAACCACCCCGTCATTCCCGCGAAGGCGGGAATCTATTGTTAAATTTATATCATTTTTAAGTGGATTACCGCCTACGCGGTAATGACAGCGAGTGTGAGCAGTTTTGTGGCTTAATTCTATACAAATAAATAATTTAACTTCTGAGAATATTCTGATATATTCCTCAGAATTACTTTTGTTTGAATTTTTAGGTCAATAGAAATTTTTTGATTTACTTGATTAAATAGCAATCTATTAGACAATAAGGTAATATTATTATTTTTAGAATGGCACACTCACAATAGTATTTATGCTCTATCAAATTAAAAAAGCACGTTATGATAATGTTAGTGGGGTTTTAGAACACCACAATGAAGAGTATAAACTTACTAATATTCAAAGAAACTTGCTGAATTTTTTTATAGAGAACCCCAATAGGGTTTATTCAAAACAAAACCTTATGGAACAAGTTTGGGGACGAATCGTTACTGAAAATTCTGTTGACCAAATCATCTCCATATTGCGGAATTATCTAGAGGAAAAACCCTCTAAACCCAATGTTATAGTTACCCATTATGGCAAGGGCTTCAGCTTCGAAGCTTCATTTCACATCGTTGAACCCATAGAAGTACAAGCTTCTAAACTCAAAAGCAAACCTGTTTTGTGGGCTTTATTGGCTTTGATACTAGGTACTGTGTTTTGGTTTGTTGTTCCTACCCAAACCCAGACAGCATCTTCTATTACAAAAACAACAGAAAACAAAAACAGAAAACTATTGATTCTACCGATAAATTTTGATGGTGCAAGCATTGCTCAAATAGAACAAAAAGGCATGATGGCATCACTTAAATCTGCGTTTAATAGCCTTGACTCTGAAGGGAGAATGCTATTTGATGAAACCAGCATGACAACTCAACAGGCAATCGAAAAACACTGGAAACTAGAAGATGATATCCTGTTTTTGCATTCTAAAATAATTAAAAATAACGATATTTACCAAGCTATAATTGAGCTTTCTAATGGGGTGAATTCTCAAACTAAAACCACACTATCTGCCAATAATTTGAATAATTTACTCAACAAACAGATTTCATTTATTGCCAACTATAACCAATCAGATAGTTCAGGTACAGTAAATTTTAACCCCTCGTTTTCATCTGATGGTAAATACATAAAAGCCTTGGGGTTTAAAAAAATCGGCAACCTGAAAAAAGCAAGAGAACTTATAGAACAAGTCTTAACAGACAAAGATGACGATCATCAGGCTCGATTGGTTCTAGCCAAAATTCTTTTAGATGAAAAAAAATATGATCAATCACTTTCACAATTAAACACATTAAAAGCCACTTCAGCCTATCAAAAACTGGCTACAGAAATAGAATTGAACATTGCCAAAATTTTCTATTCTAAAAACCAATACGATACAATTGTTTCTGATCTAATAGATTTCCTATCTTCGCATCCGAACATCAGCAAAATTAAGAAAGCCAAAATTAAAATCCAAATCGGTCAGGCGTATCGAGCATTGGGCAATATACAAAGCTCGATGAATTATTACAAACAATCCATCCGTGATATAAATGAACAGCTCAACCCAGAACTTTTTGCTAAAAGTTACTATGGGCAAGGCAAAGTATTGATGTCAAGCTCTGTGGATAAAAAAGTTTTTTCATTCTTCGAAAAATCATTTGAATACGCCCAACTAGCAAACAATACCGATCTTCAAATTTTGGCCTTGAATGAGATGTCCTTTATGTCTTTGTCATCATACGACTGGGAAAATGCCATCGCCTATACTAAACAAGCCTTATCGCTGCTTGAAGTTAACAATGATAAATATGAAACAGGTAAAGGACTAGGCACTCTAGTTGCCATCTTGAATCTACGTGGACAATTTAGTCAAGCCAAAGAAGTAAATGAACGATTAGGTCAGGTGGCTAAAGAAATAGAGTCCAGTAATTTACAATTACACTATTTGCATTACAGCGCCATTTTGGCCATGAATGAGTTTGATTGGTTGTTGGCACAACAACTCATCGACAAACAATTATTGCTCGCCCAAAATATCAATGATTATGGTATGCAACTAAACAATGCCTTTTTAGCATTGGAGTTGCTTTTATTAAAAAAAGACACCAAAAACTTTATGCCCGAATGGAACAAACGCGAGCTATTAATAAAAGACAAAAGATTTGAAAGGTTCCAAATCTACATGGATTACTATTTGTCCCGTTATTATATTCAAACTTTTCAAAATAAAAAAGCCATAGATTTGATTAAGCAAGTTTCTGAGCAAGCAACCCAAACAGGGGATTTTAGAATGTTGGTAGATGCGCAAAACCGATTGGCCGAAGCGTATTTAACCAGTGATGCCAAAGAAGCGCTTAAGGTTTTGAATAACATGGAACAATACAACCCACACCCTAACCCATATTTAGACTTAAAGGCTCAAGCACTTCATCAATTGGGCAAAAACATTGAAGCATTGAGCCTCTTGAATCAAGCTAAATTGATTTATCACGAAAGTTGGACCGCAAAAAATCAAGCTTTATTGGAATCCATTCAATCAACAATCAACTGATATCTATATGAAAAAAAACCTACTATTAATCCTGCTTGCATTACAAACTGTCAATGCATTTAGCGCACAAGAAATTGAAGATTCAGTGGTTAAAATCTTTGCCGCAAAACAATCGCACAATTACAATGAACCTTGGAAAAGCAACAGTATTCGCCGCTCTTATGCCACAGGTTTCATCATTGATAACAACCGTATATTGACCAATCCCCATGCCGTTTCCAATGCACGGTATATACAAATACAGTGGTAACAACTATGATCACAGACGCGAATGGATTCGAGATAAAATTTTATCACAAGCCGAGACATTTGCGATTATGATTTACGTCCTTGTAAATCCCGCTACGCGCCGCCTTCGGGGTTCAAATTTGATCCCATAAAATTTAGTGATTGTTGTGCTTATGCGGTGATGAGTAACCACTACCACGTGGTGCTTTGTGTCGATGAAAAACAGGCGAAAGCTTGGGATAATCGAGAAGTTTTAAGGCGCTGGAGTGAGTTGTATTCTCTGTCTTATCTAACCGATAAATATTATAGAAAAGAAAGTATTAGCAAAGCCGAGCTTGATGCTATTTATGTTGAAATTGAGGTTTATAGAGATAGATTAATGGATGTTTCGTGGTTTATGCGCGGCATCAATGAATCAACTGCCAGACGTGCCAATGCTGAGGATAATTGCACGGGTCGTTTTTATGATTTACTTCCATATAAATCATGCTTCGCACTGCCTGCGGCATTCAAATTTGATCCTGTCAAATTTAGTGGGAGGGGCGCTTTAAAAGCCAAGCATTGCTAGATGAAAAAGCAGTTTTAACTTGTATGGCTTATGTTGATTTGAACCCAATTCGGGCAAAAATGGCACAATCTCCTGAGGGTTCTGACTATACTTCTGTTCAGGATAGAATTTTAGACAAAAAAACCACATTAGAAACATTTGGCAATGATGACGAAGATATTCCATTCGTCTTAGATGATTATCTACACTTAGTTGATGCCACTGGTCGTGCTATTGTTGGTGAATCTAAAGGTTTTATTCCTGATGATTTGCCTGAAATATTACAGCGTTTGGGTTTAAACTCGGATATTTGGCTGGATGAGATTAAATATTTTGATAAATGGTATTATAAAGCCATTGGAACTGTTGATAATCTTAAAAAGTATTGTAAATCTATTCATCAGAAATGGCTTAAGGGCTTGCCCCGAACTAAGAAACTTGTAAAAGCTTAGCGAAATAGCCACAAAAACTCATCGTACTCTTAATCCAGTAACACTTAAAAGTTACTGATTAAACTCCTATTGTCGTAAATTGACAGCATTACACAACCATCAAGATAATCAATTAAAAAATCCAGAACAAAGACTTTTT
>CAZLZZ010000214.1:0-4504 GCA_964564165.1 uncultured Alcanivoracaceae bacterium
ATCATCCTGATACTTGCCGCTTCGCAGCTAACGTGAAAATACTCTCCAGAAGTATTTTTGAAGAGAATAGCTGGCTATTTGACGAGAATAAGGAGGAATTTTGACAAAATCCAGCTTTTCCGCAGTAGATTACTTCTTTCTCGGTCAGGCACTAACAAGATTATTCTTTTGTATCAAATAAAGACAAGAGGTAAATGTTATTCTAATATGGAGGTTATTAAATCACCAGTTTTTGAAAAATTTATTTTTGTAATATTTATTCTTTTAATCCAGTAACAAGATAGTTTCCTGACGTTTTTAAAACAATTAAAACTTCTTCATCGGTTGTATTTTGCCAATACCAACCGTGAGAGCCAGAAAATGGTACGGTTGTTATACCTTTCATTTGATTTGCAGTTGCAATACTGTAGCTTTCAAAGTAATCCGTGGTATCGCCTTTAGGTTCACCATGAAAATCAAAATAAATAGGAAATCCATCTGTGGTTTCCCATTCATAGGTTAATGTATCAAATTGCTTAATATTAAATTTATACTCAATTCCTTTATTTGCAGGAATGACAATAGTTTGTTCGTCTTCTCTAAATGTATAGGCATCGTTGTCGTTGTTGCTCGGGCTGTTCTTGGTATAGGCAACTGTGCTAGTTTCTGGAATGCTTTCAGTTTGTGCTAATACGGTTAAACCCATTATTTTACCCAGACCTGTTGGGTCTTTATTAAATTCAGCTGGCAATATAATTATCGTATAAATAATAATCGAAAAGATCAATGCTACCAATAATGATAGCAATAAAGTTTTATTTGATACTGGCTTGTTTTCTTCCGCTTCTTTCATAATTCTCTCTTATTGATTAATATAATATCCAGTTAATTGATACATAACAAGTAGCATGCCAGCTCCCATTAATGCAGTGTTTGTCAGTCCTGAAAACTTCATATAGCTGTCAAACCTTCTCCAAAAGCTTAAAAGTATTAACACAAAGCCCAGGGCGATTAACTGCCCTAACTCTACTCCAAGATTAAATGCCAATAAATTTTGTAGTAAGCCCTCTTGATTTAATTCCAGTTCTTGTAATTTTGTTGCCAGACCAAATCCATGGAATAAACCAAAAATTAGAACTGCTATTTTGGTATTGGGCTGTTTTCCTAGTAACTTTTTAAAACCACCTAGGTTATCAAAGCCCTTATAAATTATTGAAAATCCGATAATCGCATCAATGATGTAAGGATTGACCTGAATATCATTAAATGCACCAAACACCAGTGTGATGCTGTGGCCCAATGTAAATAGGCTCACATAAATAATAATGTCTTTTGATTTATACAGGAAAAATATAACCCCCAGCAAAAACAACAAATGATCGTAACCTGTAATCATGTGTTTAGCGCCAATATATATAAATGGAATTAAGGCAATTCCATCATTGTTTAATAAAAATTGCTTGCTGCTAGAATCGACACCATGAGCATATAGTGGTGCAATGACCAATACGCAGATAATGATTGATATTAATATTTTGAACGCTAGTTTCACTTTGAATCTCCAACCACAGCTTTAGATTTACTATTAATTATCCGATATAAGGCTGGTAAAACGATAAGCGTTAATAATGTAGAGGAGATAACTCCGCCAATCACAACTGTTGCCAGTGGACGCTGAACCTCGGAGCCTATACCTGTATTTAACGCCATTGGCACAAAACCCAATGATGCCACAAGTGCGGTGGTTATAACTGGTCTTAGTCTGGTTAATGCACCCTCAATAATTGCTTTATCAAGGTTTAGGCCACTTTTTATTAAGTCTTTTATGAATGAAACCATCACCAATCCGTTAAGTATGGCAATTCCTGATAAAGCAATAAAACCGATGGCAGCAGAAATTGAAAAAGGAATATCTCGGATTATTAAAGCCAGAACTCCTCCAGTTAATGCCAGTGGTACACCGGTGAATATTACCAACGTATCTTTAAAAGAACCTAACGCGATTAGTAACAATGCAATGATTAAGAATAATGTTAAGGGAACCACAATAACTAAAGTCTTTGTTGCTGATTCTAGTTTCTGAAAAGTACCGCCATACTCTATCCAATAACCTGCGGGTATATCGACTTTTTCATTGATTGCTTTTTTAACATCTACTACAAATCCTCCCAAGTCTCTGCCCCTGACATTGGCAGTAACTACTGTGCGTCTTTTGCCATTTTCGCGATAAACTTGATTGTAGCCAACAACCAACTCTATTGTTGCTAGCTCATTAAGTGGTACATAGCCGTTTTGAGGCAGGTGTATGGGCAGCTTTGAAATTGCATCAACATCTTGTCGAGCACTCTCTGGCAATCTAACAATAATGTCAATTCTCCTATCTCCTTCATAAACCACTCCAGCAGATTGACCACCCATAGCGACAGCCAGTTGATCTTGTACTTGCTGCATGGTTATGCCATATTGTGCCAATGCAGATAAGTCTGGTTTAATGGTTAAAATGGGTAGACCTGTTGTTTGTTCGACCGCAATATCAGCAATTCCATCTATTGCTATTATACTTTTTTCGATGTCATTGCCAATAGCAATTAATTGATCAAAATCATCTCCAAAAACTTTAATGGCTAATTCTGCACGCACTCCTGCTAACAATTCATTAAACCTCATCTGAATCGGCTGTAGGAATTCATATCTATTGCCCGGTATTTCTTCAACCAAATCTGATAGTTCGGTAATCAAAGCTTCTTTAGTTTTTTTCGGGTTTGGCCACTGATCTCTTGGTTTTAATATAATGAAATTATCTGCCACACTTGGAGGCACAGCATCTGTTGCCACCTCTGCGGTGCCAATTTTTGTAAAAACTCGCTCAACTTCAGGCAATTCCTTAATTTTGTTTTCCAAGACTTCCTGCAATTCTATGGCTTGTTTTAAAGAAGTCCCGGGTATTCTTAATGCATGCATGACTATGTCACCTTCATCAAGGTTGGGAACAAATTCACTGCCCAATTTACTGGCTGCAATACCACTCAATATGACTAATCCAAGGGCAACAGTCACCACCAACCACCTTAGTTTTATAGAAACTTTAAGTACTGGCTTATATACTTTTCTTAAAAAAACAACCAATTTATTATCAGTTTCTTTGATAGGTTTTTTAAAAAATAGTGCGATACAAGCTGGGATAAATGTTATCGATAAAAACATTGAGCCAACCAGTGCAATAACTACAGTAGTTGCCATAGGGTGAAACATTTTTCCTTCTACACCAGCAAGTGCGAATATCGGAATATATACGGCGGTAATAATGAAAACCCCAAATAACGCTGGTTTAATCACCTCTTTAGTGGCATTAAATACAATTTCAAGCCTTTGATTAAGTTTAATAGCCCCATTCTTGCCTGCTTGACTCAGTCGCCGCAAACAGTTTTCGACTATGATGATGGCACCATCGACAATTAAACCAAAATCTAATGCACCTAAACTCATTAAGTTAGCACTGACTTTAGTTTGAACCATGCCAGTAATAGTTATCAACATCGCAATCGGAATAACCGCTGCTGTTAATAAAGCGGCTCTAAAATTACCCAGCAATAAAAATAGAATGATAATAACCAACAACGCCCCTTCAAACAGGTTTTTCTGAACTGTGCTAAGAGTTTTGTCAACTAAGTTGGTGCGGTCATATACGGCTTTGACCACAATACCATCAGGCAAAGAAGCTTTAATTTCTTCAAGCTTATTTCCAACTGCCTGTGCAACTGTCCGAGAATTTTCGCCAATCAGCATAAATACTGTGCTCATCACGACTTCACGACCATTTTGAGTTGCTGCTCCTGTTCTTAACTCTTTGCCGATACTTACCTTGGCTATATCTTTTACGAGTATCGGAGTGCCTTTATTGTCTGCCACATAAAATTGTTCTATTTGTTTGATGTCTGTTGCTTGTCCCTCGACCCGCAATAACCACTGCGAACCATTGTGCTCGATAAAACCAACGCCGCGATTTTCGTTATTGCTATTAATTGCATTGATGAGATCGCCTTGCGTTAAACCAAATGACAATAAGCTTGCATAATCAAGTTCTACCAATATTTCTTTTTTGTATCCACCAATAGGGTTCACTTCAACAACACCTGGTACACGCAGTAATTGTGGCCTGATAATCCAATCGTGAACGGTGCGTAAATCAGTTGGTGAAATTATCGAACCATCAGGATTCTTAGCACCAACAGCCGCATCAACTGTGAACATAAAAATTTCACCAAGCCCCGTTGCAATCGGACCCAATATTGGATCAACTGAGGCTGGTAGGCTATTTTTTGCGGCATCCAAGCGTTCATTCACTAACTGACGGGCAAAATAAATATCCGTACCGTCTTCAAATATGACCGTAACTTGTGATAACCCATACCTTGAAACTGATCTGGTATGCAATAAATTTGGCAATCCTGCCATCGCTGTTTCAACAGGATAACTGACCCGTTGTTCAACTTCAAGTGGAGTATAACCGTCTGCTTGAGTATTA
>CAZLZZ010000215.1:0-4318 GCA_964564165.1 uncultured Alcanivoracaceae bacterium
GTCATCTAAATACCAAGAAGTTTAAAGCAGCTGATTATAACATAACATCATTAAGTTATAGTTATGGTTAGCATGAATTGTTCAACATTCTTAAAGCTTAATGATTATTACTTTTGCTACATTCAACCTAGCCTGAATATTTCATACAAGAATGGAATTTATGGGAAAAGTGGCAAAATAAATACTCTATGAAAATACAATTAATATTTCAATTTTTTAATAAATTTTTCTAATCCGACAATTCTTCTATTTTTTTGTTTGATAGATTGTTAAACAAGTGACCGTGCTCATTATCCTGACAATCAAAAACAATTATCGCACAGCGGCACAGCGTACACGGCGAAAGATCAAAAGCAATTGTCCGCAGATGAAAAAGCCGTAGGTTTGATTCCACTAAGCGAGTTTATAAATTTTTATCAAATCATGAATGCGTCACAGCACCCTTTACTTCATTCTTTTGAGCCTGTTAAAAATATAAAACATTCGGAATCGGGGCTTTAGCCCTGTATTATTATTGAGTTTAGCACGACTAAAGTCGCGGTTCCTGCAGTACATCGTTTCATGTGGAAATCGCATTATTAGCGAATTACCGTAGATACTCTATGAAAATACAATTAATATTTCAATTTTTTAATAACTTTTGCTAATCCGACAATGGTTTTATGCTGTTGATGGGCGTACATTGAAATTAATTCAAACAACGGTAGGTAGCACACACGGGTGCTACCCTACGATAATGATTCTGTGTCCAATATATATAAAAAGCCTGTGAATTTATTACAAGGCTTCAATAATACCAGCAGCGCCCATGCCTGTACCAATGCACATCGTTATCATGCCGTATTTTCCACCAGTTCGGCGTAAACCGTGAATGGCGGTGGCAGCACGGATGGCTCCAGTTGCCCCCAGTGGATGACCTAAAGCGATTGCGCCGCCATTTGGATTGACTTTGTCGGTATCTAAATCTAAGTCGCCGATAACGGCCAATGCTTGTGCGGCAAAGGCTTCGTTGAGTTCAATCCAGTCCATGTCTTGGGCTTTTAAACCAGCTAAATTTAATACTTTGGGTATGGCTTTAATAGGTCCAATGCCCATGATATCAGCAGGCACACCTGCAACAGAGAAAGCATGGTACTTGGCAATTGGTGTCATGTTATAACGCTTTAAAGTTTCTTCATTGACCAATAACAAGGCTCCTGCGCCATCACTCATTTGTGATGAGTTGCCAGCTGTGACTGATCCGCCCATTTTAAATACTGGGCGCAGTTTATTTAATACCGCTATGCTGGTATCAACACGTGGGCCTTCGTCATCACTAACTGTTCTGTTGGAGACAACGGTTGTAGCATTGGCTAAATCTGCTTTTCTTGATTCGGTTTCATAGGGAACAATCTCATCGTTAAAATAACCTTTGTCAGTGGCATTAAGAGCCCGCATATGTGAATTGTAAGCAAATTCATCTTGTGCTTCACGGCTAACTTTCCATTGGTCGGCGACATTTTCAGCAGTAATTCCCATCCCATAAGCAATGCCGATATTGTCATCTTCAAAGACTTTAGGGTTCATCGCTACCTTGTTGCCCATCATGGGTACCATGCTCATGGATTCGGTACCGCCAGCAATCGCTGAGCTCATTTGTCCTGTGGCTATTTGTTGTGCGGCAATGGCTATGGCTTGCACTCCTGATGCGCAGAAACGATTGATTGTCATGGCAGGAACGGTGTCAGGAATACCTGCCAATAAACTGGCGATGCGGGCTATATTCATGCCTTGTTCGCCTTCTGGCATAGCACAACCTATTACAACGTCTCCAATTTCGTTTTTGTCAAAATCAGGGTGTCGGGCTAACATGCTAGACATGCAATGTGATAACAAATCATCTGGACGGGTTTTGCTGAACATGCCTCGTGGTGCTTTACCAACTGGAGTTCTAACGGCTTCTACGATATAAACTTCTTGTACTTTTTTCATGTTATTCTCCTATTTAGTTGCGCAAAGGTTTGCCAGTTTTTAGTGTGTGTTCAATTCTTGCCAATGTTTTGGGCATTTGAATCAGTTCGATAAATAATTTCCTTTCTAAATCCAATAGGTACTGTTCTGTAACCAAGCTATTGCTATCAACATCACCACCAGCAATTACTGTAGCGATACGAACGGCAATTTCATAATCGTGCGGGCTCATCATGTGCCCAGCCAGCATGTTAGCCAAAATCATTTTCATGTTAGCTATGCCTGGATTGCCAACCACTCGGATTCTTTGGTCTTCAGCTGGTGGGCGATAGCCTTTGGCATGTAACCATTTTATTTTTTCTTTGGCAACATGCAAAACTTCGTGAGTATTAAATACAATGTCAGTGCAAGGTTTTAGTATTTTCCAGTTTTTGGCCTCTAAACCAGAGCCAGCAACTTGTGCCATAGCCACCAATTTAAAGAAATGTTCAATCTGCGGGTACAAATCACCAGTTTCAAAGTCTTCAGAGGTTCTGCGTGCAATTTCTTTTAGTCCACCACCAGCAGGCAATAAGCCAACCCCAGCTTCTACTAGGCCAATATATGATTCAAAGCCTGCGACAACTGATGTGGCATTCATGGAAAATTCACAGCCTCCGCCCAATGTCATGCCACGGGGTGCGATAATGGTTGGTACTTGTGAAAACCTGAGTTTTTGTGAGGTTTGTTGGAAAATATTCACCAAGTTTTCAACTTCTTCTACGCGTCCTTCAGCCACAGCTTGTAGAGCGGGGGCTAGATTAGCGCCCAAAGTAAATGGGTCGCTGGTTTGCCAAATAACCATGCCTTTAAAGCTTTCTTCGGCTATATCAACGGCTTTTTGGATGCCAGCTAAAACACCAGTGGTGATGATGTGTTTTTTGGTTTTGAAACTGGTGATTAAAATATCATCATCCATGTGCCACAATCTGATTTCATCGTCTTCGAATACAGTGCTGCCATAATCGGCTTTTTCACCAATGGTTAATTCTGGGAACAATTGGCGTTTAAATACGGGTAAATCTGGACGGGCTTGGTAGCTGTTGCTGTTAGCAGAATAGGAGCCTTCTGGTTTGTGCGCTGCATCAATTTCAGTTACCCAATCTGGTAGGGCTTTTTGAATCATGGTATCGCCATTTTTCATGTCTTCATTGATCCATTGGGTTACCTGCTGCCATCCAGCATCTTGCCAAATTTCAAATGGGCCTTGTTTCCAACCAAAACCCCAGCGAATAGCAAAATCCACTTCTCTGGCATTGTCAGCAATATCTGCTAAATGATAAGCGGTATAATGAAATAGATCTCGGTACATACTCCATAAGAACTGTGCTTGGTCAGATTTTGATGCGCGCAATTGTGTCATGCGTTGTTTGGCATCTCTGTTCTTTAATATGGCAACAACTTCAGGGTCAATTTCTGCATTTTGTGTGCGGTATTGCCCTCTCTTGACATCAAGAATCTTGATGTCTTTGCCTTCTTTTTTATAGATGCCCACGCGAGTTTTGGCTCCAAGAGCACCTGCGTCAATTAAACCGGTTAACCATTCGGGTAATTTGTAGTGTTTGTTCCAGGGGTCGTTTGGCAACCCATTTAACATGGTGTTGACCGTGTGATTTAACGTGTCCAATCCAACGACATCCGCAGTTCTTAGTGTGGCACTTGAAGCGCGACCTATACGTGTGCCAGTTAGGGCGTCTAATGTTTCAAGAGGTATGTTGAATTTCATGCCGTGGTGGATGGTGCATAATATTGAGAACACGCCAATTCTATTGGCAATAAAATTAGGGGTATCCTTAGCTTTTACAACACCTTTGCCTAAAGTAGTGGTTAAAAATTCAGTTAAGTCATCAATGACACTTGCATCGGTTTTAGTCGTTGGAATCACTTCAACCAAGTGCATGTAACGGGGTGGATTGAAGAAATGAACACCACAAAATTTGTTTTTTAAGGCTTCTGGAAATACTTCAGATAAACTGTTAATGCTCAAACCTGATGTGTTGGTGGTAAAAATAGCATCGGGTTTGATGTAATCTTCAATCTTGTCATACAGGCTTTTTTTGATGTCCAAACGCTCAACAACCGCTTCAATGATTAAATCTACATCTGTTAATTTATCCAAGTCTGTTTCATAGTTGGCGGGTTGAATTAGTTGGGTTACAGCTTTGTCACCCAGTGGTGCGGGTTTGGCTTTACCTAACATTTTGATGGATTTATTTATGATCGCATTCTTATCTTTGCCATCATGGGCCAAATCAAACAATACAACCGGGATTCCAGCATTGGCAAAATGAGCCGCAATTTGTGCTCCCATTACTCCTGCGCCCAGTAC
>CAZLZZ010000216.1:0-4265 GCA_964564165.1 uncultured Alcanivoracaceae bacterium
TAGAATTTGGTTCAGATTATATGACCAGGGAGCAAGTGTCGGTAAACTATATTGAATTATCGAATGCAAGCTTAATGGTTGATATACAAATTACTGATGAAGAAATTCAAACTTACTACGATGCAAGGAAAGAAACGTTGTTGACTGCTGAGAAACGCAAAGCCAGTCATATATTGTTGCCTGTAGCAGACAATGCTGAAGAAATTAAGGCAGAAATCGCTATAATCGCAAAACGAATCGCTGATGGTGAAGATTTTTCAGAAGTTGCCAAGGAAGTTTCACAAGATCCTGGGTCGGCAAAAGATGGTGGAAATCTAGGCTGGGTAGCAAAAGGTGATATGGTAGAAGCCTTTGATGAAATGTTGTTTTCTATGGCGGCTGGAGAAATTTCAGAACCTGTGTTGTCTAGTTTTGGTTACCACATCATCCAATTAGAAGAAGTTAAATCACCTGAAATTCCTACTTTAGACTCTTTGAAAGTGGGTTTGATTGAGGAATTAAAACAGGAAAAATCAGAAGAACTGTTTTTAAATACAGCTGATGAATTGTCAACACTGATTGTTGATTCTGATAATGTTTTAGAAATTGCCGCAGAAGATTCAGGTTTAGAAATCAAAACAACTGAATTGTTCTCAAGAGGAATGGGCCAAGGTATTGCTGCCAATCAAACATTCCAAGCCACAGCATTTAGTGAATCAGTCAAGCTTGATAATCAAACCAGTGAAATGATAGATTTGGGCGGAAATCACATTGCCTATATTCATATAAATGAACATATTCAACCCGCAATTAAGCCATTAGATGAAGTAAAAGACAGTATTGCTACAAAATTAAAAACGGAAAAAGCAATGGAAATGGCGAAGCAACAAACCAGTGACTATGTGGATGCCATAAAATCAGGTGAAAAAACTATTTTTGATGTTGCTACTGAACTAAACAAAACAGTTGTTGAAGCCAGGGATGTAGAACGAGTCGGTTCTGCTCATCCGTTTAATTTGGTAAAAAACATATTTGTCTTGAAATTAATAGACAATATGCCAACTATCTCATCTGTAGATTCGTCCAATAATGCCGTGGCAATTGTTGAATTAAAGTCTATTCAAGTGGCAGATGTTACTGGTTTAACTGAAGATGAGAGTAAAAATATAGCGACACAAATCCAAAGAACTGTTTCCAACAATGAGTTGTCAAATATCACGGCAAATCTGCGCAGTGAAGCCAGTATTAAAATTAATGACAAAATATTTGAAGACACTAATCTGTAGACCTGAAACTTGTAAGTCTACAGCATCTAAGCCTAAAAAGGGTGGGGAAATATTTCTTCACTCATTGCTTCTTGGTACAAACCAATGAGAAATATCGGTTCAACCTTTCCATCAAAAATTCTCAATGAATTTGATCGGTTCTTGAAAATTGTTCTAATTGACCCAGAACCACCAACAGTTCCTACGCCAACAGTTTCTACATTAGAATCCAAACAAGCTGATATCAATTTGTCAGACGCAGATAAGAGAAATATCCAAGGTCTAATGCGGATTAATCATACAGGAGAAGTATGTGCGCAAGCATTGTATTTTGGACAAGCACTATTTGCCAAGGATGAAGCAACACATAAACACCTGATAAAAGCCGCCAGTGAAGAGCACAATCATTTGTACTGGTGTCAAGAACGCATCAATGATTTGAACACACACACAAGTGTCCTAAATTCCTTTTGGTATGCCAGTTCATTTGTACTGGGCGCAACAGCAGCCATGTTTGGCGATAAAATCAGTTATGGTTTTGTTATAGAAGTTGAAAAACAAGTCGAAGACCATCTACAAGAACACATGGAACAAATACCAAAAGCAGACATAAAAACACATGCCATATTGGCACAAATGCAAGCCGATGAAATTAGACACGGGCAAGATGCCAGAGATGCAGGTGGCGTGGACTTGCCAGTTCCCATAAAAAAAGTGATGACAGGTATGTCAAAAGTTATGAAATATCTGGTTTATCGAATATAACCCAAATTTTGACATAGAAATCATAATGATAGCACTACCCCTTTAAGGCACCTCTGATAAACAGAAAGTTCTCAGGCTTTCAGCTATTTTCAAGATCAAAAAAGATAATTGCTGGTGCTATTGTTATAAATCGTCATTATTGATATGTTATTAACCTCTGTGAACTCTGAGTCCTCTGTGGTTAAAAGTTTTTTATTCTAATTGCACACAAGTACTTATTTTCTTTTTGCATGAAAATTTTATAAGATCAAGAGCACTTAACCACAGAGGGCACGGAGAGCACAAAGAAGGAAAAGATAAAATTTGTAAAAAGGCGACAACTTTCTTGAAACAATCTGATGCAGAGATTGAGAATCGCTGTACGCCCCGCAGGGCTTGACATTAAGTATGCATTTGCTTTTCCGAAATTTTTAAATGTGGAATAACCATTGTTTTTCAAATCTAAACTTACAACTACAAGCTTAAAGGTAAGCTGAGGAAATTCCTATTTATCAGAGGTACCTTAATAACCTAAGAAATTCTCAAATAACTTTATCACCAACGAGGTGTATTCAATTTTTTTAATTTATTATGCACATCAATTACTTGTACTCTCAATTGCGATTTTATATCAAAATTTGGATATAAATAAAAAATAAGTCTCATATTTTGATACTTTTTGTTAAAATATTCAATCATGAGCCAAACCAATCAAATCATTCTTACTTTAAAGAAAACCTTAAAAGCCAATGGCATCAAATATATTGATGTGGCAAAACATTTGCATATTTCAGAATCCAGTATTAAGCGACAATTTACCCAAGGGGATATCTCATTGAATCGCCTTGAAAAAATTTGTGAATTGATCAATATGGACATTTCAGATTTATTGGAATTGGTGCATTTAGAAAGGTTACAAGTAGAACAATTAACCATTGCCCAAGAACGTAAAATTGTCTCAGATACAAAACTCATGCTGGTGACTATTTCTGTATTAAACAATTTATGCTTTGAGCAAATATACCAACTGTATAACTTTGAGCAAGCAGAATTGATTAAATTGCTTTTACAATTAGAAAAAATCAATTTGCTACATCTGAATCCAGGTAATAAAATTAAGCCATTGATTAGTCGAACTTTCCAATGGCAAGTCAATGGACCGATACAACGGTATTTTGAAAACCATATCCAAGATGATTTTTTTGATTGCCAATTTAACCACGCTGGAGAGTTGCGAATTGCCATAAATGGCATGCTTTCAACCAGCTCTAATCAGACGGTTCACAAAAAAATAAAACAACTGGCAAAATCATTCAGTGATTATGCTTACAAAGATCAAAATATTGGATTTGAAATGCGTTATGGAACGACATTAATCATTGCTATACGCCCCTGGGAATTACCTGAATTCAGTAAATATCGCCGAGTAACCAATAACAAGGTATTTAGTTAATGTCATGTTACGTGATTGGTGACGTGCAAGGTTGTTATGACGAATTGATGTTGCTGTTAAAAAAAATCAAGTTTAAAGAGCACAAAGATAAATTGATTTTTTGTGGTGATTTGGTTAACCGAGGCGGGCAGTCATTAAAAGTACTGCGTTGGATTTATCAACACACAGGACAATGCCAAGTAACGCTAGGTAACCATGATTTGAGTTTATTGGCACAATATTATGTTCCCAAATTGAGAAAATCAAGAAACCTTGAATTTGAAAAAATATTCAAATCCAAGGACTGTGAATTACTGATGAGTTGGTTGTGTAGCCAAAATTTGCTCTTAAACTTGAAAAAATACAACAGCATTATTGTACATGCAGGTATTTATCCGGGCTGGACAAAAAAAACAGCAATCAAAGAAGCGAGAAGATTGGAAAAAAAGCTATCAAAACATCGAGTTAAATTCTTTAAAAACATGTATGGAGCAAAGCCCAATCATTGGAAACACTCTTTAAAAGGCACAGATAGAACAAGGTTTGCCATAAATGCTTTTACCCGAATGCGGTTCTTATACAAAAATTCAGGCTTAAACTTTAAGGCCAAAGGAGAAGTGAATGATTTTCCCAAATTGAATCCTTGGTTTTATTTTTCTAGGTTTCGTGTTAAAAAAAGAATCAAAATAAAACCACTGATCATTTTTGGTCATTGGTCAGCTTTGGGTCTGAACTATCAAGACAATACTTTGTGTATAGACACTGGAAAAGTGTGGGGTGGAAAATTAACCGCTGTTAAATTAAAAAAATCAGGATTTAAAATTAAACATATTTATCAAGTCTAA
>CAZLZZ010000217.1:0-4238 GCA_964564165.1 uncultured Alcanivoracaceae bacterium
AAAGTAAAAGTAACGTTCAAACCCCAGAAAGTCTTAATCTCGTCAAAACCGAGCAGTGTTTAAACTATCCGAGCAGGGCATTTAGAGCTGGCAGCCTGTCTTAATCTCGTCAAAACCGAGCAGTGTTTAAACCCCGCCCTTATAACACCTTGATTCTAAAAGGGTTATAAGGACGTTTGCGGGAGATTTGTTAAAAAGCATCAAAAACAGGTGGTTTTTGCCTGTTTTAGTCACATCATCGCAAATCTCCCGCAAAAGGTAATATTCACTGGTATAAATAATCGACCCATTATTTATAGTCATAGAACTATAACATAGTTGGGTATGAAATACACGCTTGCTTGGCCATCGGCTTTGCGTTTTTTTAAATCTTTGTTGCACAACCGATAGTAATGAATGCGGTCTTTGCCTTGGATGATTTCATTGAGTTGTTTTTGCATGGCTTTGACTTCTTTTAATTTGATTTTCATTTCATATACGCTTTCTTGTACACGGGTTCCGTGGCTCAGTAATACTTTTGCTACCTGTCGCAATCGTTTGGGTTCGCTGATGTCATAAAATACTAACAAATACATGTGAAACCCTGTTTGCTGCTAATATTGGCAGTGCCTTGTAATACCACTTTATCCTGACACCAACGACAAATGCGGTAATAATTTACTTTGTCTTCTTCTGCATCAATGGTTTGTCTAATGGCTTGACGTACACTGTTGAATCCATCTTTGGATATTATTATTTCATAGGTGCTGTATTGTATCCTTTGACCGTATTGGGCCAATAATCGATCCAAACGATAACGCCTTTTATCATTACAAATATCATAACAAACTATCCAAATATGGCGCATTATTTGATCCTAAAAGGTGTAAAAATAATTTTATCATTTAACAGGCTTTGCTTTAACAACAGGACTTGTAAATCCATGATCCGTCGGTAATCGGTTTTGATATTTAGTGCTTCGTACCTGAGTTCTTTTGAGAATTGTTTTTCCAAACTGGCAATAAATATCTTTTTTGCTTTGGTGGTGAGTAAACAAGCCTGTCTTTCATATTTAAAATCATTGGGGCTAATGATATTGTTTTTGATTAGTTTTAAAACCACAGCATCTACAATCACTGTTCTAAAGGGCTCCATCAAATCCAATGCCAGTGCGGGTTGTTTGTGGTAGTGTGCATGTAAATAACCATATTCCATTGCCATTTCGCGCAGCATTATAAAAGCATAGATATTATTGAAAAGCAGCGTGTAACCTAACGATAGTAAGGCATTTATTGGGTCTTGTGGTGGTTGTCTGTTGCGGGTTTTAAAGTTCCATTGTTTAGGAATAATAGCCTGTAATACCGAAAAATAAATCCTGGCACTGTTGCCTTCAATACCTCTTAGGCTGTTCAATGATTTACAGAAAGTCCCTCTTTTTTTAAGTCTAACCATGGTTGCTAGCAGTTTATCGAGTGATTCTATATTTGTATCAATGCTGGCTTCATGGTATCGCAGATATCGTCGAATGGTAGTGATGCTATTTTGTAACTTAGCCTCAACTATAAGCTTGGCAATTGGCAGTGGTTGTTGGTGCGATGACAGTTGTTGTGTGTGCAAGGTTTTGTCCATGGCAACACCTTGTTTTATCATGCCTTGATAGTGTCCTGTTTGAGTCATCATAATGATGGGCATGGCATTGTTGAAGCTTTCTATCATGACTGCTCGAGTCAAATGTATGGCGCCAAAACACATGATGCTATCGAGTTGTGTGATTGGTATTTTCTGTAAAATATCACCACTGTGTCTTACTTCTATTTTACCTGCCACTTTATGAATAACCGAACCTTGTTTAAACAGGTATAAGGTACGCAATTTATTAGTTAAATTTAGGTTTAGATTGGGTCTTGATTGACTTGATTTTTCATTTAGTTCCTCGCTTAATTCTTCACACCCCAGTATCTGTTGTTGTAGTTCCATATGATTTTCATTGTTAAAATCATTTTGCTCTATAGGCTCTCCTGAAAAAGCATGTTTGTGGTTTTCTGTATTGTAATTATGGCCATCCCATTGCCAGTTTGTTTCATGTAATTGTTTGTCTGTTGATGCTAGCTTTTGCACCAGGTTGCCTATAAAAAAATGCCCTAAAAAAACAAAACCACTGTCAAAATCGGTGACTCTGGTTTTTTCTGTGTTAATACTTAGTTGATATTTATTGAGCATTTCATTGGTGAGATTAAGCGCTTGGCTTGCAGTATTTAAAGATTTGCACAACACCACAAAATCATCTGCGTATCTGATGATTTTGTAATCTTTTTCCATTAAAGCTTCGTCCAATGGATCCAAATACATGTTGGCCAATACGGGTGATAATGGAGAGCCTTGTGGTAAACCAAGTCCATCGTCTGTACCAAACAAGCGTACTTTTCGGTGGTATTGCATTTGCTTAAAAGACTGAAAAATCAAGTCGATTAAGTCATTGCAATGCACATATTTTTGTAATTCTGTTTTTAACAGTTGTTGGGATACGTTGTTAAAATAATTGCTAATATCTGCATCTAACACATAACCATAACCTTGATCACGCAATTTTTCTATTTTGTTTACCGCTTGTAAGTAGTTGCGGCGTGGTCGATAGCCGTAACTGCAAATTTCAAAATGCTTTTCAAAAAATGGCACAAAAGCTTGGCTAATAGCCGTGTGTAAAATACGGTCACGAATAGTTGGGATGGCTAATTGGCGGGTTTTCCCATTAGATTTGGGTATATTAACTACCTTGCAGGGGGAAGCCCGGTATTGATTTGTCATAATTTCCAAAATTAACTTTTGTAGCTTTCTTCGTAATCCTTGCATAAAAGACTGCGCTGAAACCCCGTCTATTCCTGCTCCACCTCGATTGTCACAGACTTTTTGAAAAGCATTTTCAAGTTTGTCGATTGTGAGTAATTTTTTGAGATTCATCAATCTATGATAGCAAAAAACCAGCAAATCATAGATTTGACAAGCTTGTGGCGATTTCTAAAATTTGTTAGTCGTTAGTTAGATTGAAAATAAAAGAAACAAAGTATGAAATCGCGAAGATAGCGGCCAAAGCATGCAGAATTGGCTCAAATGAATTAGATCCTGTTATGACATTAGGAACAATAAAAACAGCGATTAAAATAATAATAAAACTAAATTGAAATGCTCCCATTGAAGCTGACATGGTTTTTTCAAAGTCAAATCCTCCACCTTTTCCAACAGCCCCAATTATAGAACTAATTATCATTGCGATAAATGATAATACCGCAAAACCAATAAACATATAAAATGCCATTCTAATCATAATATTTCCCCTAAGTATTGTATGAATATTATATATCAAAAATTGACTGTTTTTGTTTTCACAAGCTTGTGGTGTTTTGGGCTTACTTGAACGTCAATTAGAAAATAATCGCTCGAATGTACGGTGCAACCCTTGTTGTTGCCCTTCTTGAATAAAATGGTAGAATTTGTTTTGCTGTTAATTTTAATATTGATCAACATTCTGGATTATAGGCGGGTACCCACAAGGGGCACACCCTACGGTAGTTTTGTTTGGGTGATATATTTTAATTTTTATACACATAAAAATTGGTAATAATGCATACAATGATTTTCAATGAATCCATTGTAAGGCGCGCCCCTTGTGGGTACCCGTTTTTTAAAGATGCCATAATTTTATTCCAAACCATTAACCTGTTGGGATGACTATTTATAAAAAACCTGTTCCTACATTCATCGAGTAATATCTTTATTGATTGATTTTAATCATACAAGTTACAAACAATCTTAACAAACTAATATTTTATTCAGTATTAGACTTTGTGAAATCTGATAAATGGGTACCCACAAACGATGCCACTAAGGAGTTTATGGAATATTTGTTGGTTGCTTTAGTTTAAAATTGTACCCAGTTACTTCTTTTTTCCCGTTAGTGTTTACATATTGATTAAAAACAGGGTAAGTTGATGCTGCAAGTGCAGCTCCTGCAGATGTAGGTTTTTGACCACTGGTAAAATCAATAACAGTATTTGAATTTGTGAACCTTTTTTTGTTTATATCAGCATTCAAAATAAAATTTAATGCCTTGCCTATCTCATCAACATTGTCAAAATCAGTGCCTAATTTATTGCTCAATGGTTCTTTTATTATTGCTACTTCATTATTTGATTTTAATCGCAACCTTGATCTTTCATTGTTTATAAGTAAGTTTATTTTTAAATCAAGGTCCTCTGGTAATT
>CAZLZZ010000218.1:0-4205 GCA_964564165.1 uncultured Alcanivoracaceae bacterium
ATGAATTTACATCATGCCGCCCATACCACCCATTCCTCCCATACCACCCATGCCGCCCATATCTGGCATTCCGCCACCACCGACAGCGTCAGGAGCTGGTGCGTCAGCTACCATGCATTCTGTGGTGATCATCATACCAGCAACAGATGCTGCATTTTGCAATGCGCTTCTGGTTACTTTGGCTGGATCTAGGATTCCTGCTTTTATCATGTCAACGTATTCGCCTTTGGCAGCGTCATAACCGTAGTTGCCTTTGCCATTTTTGACTTCATTAACTACTACTGAGGCTTCTTCACCACAGTTAAGCACTATTTGACGTAAAGGCTCTTCCATGGTGCGTTTTGCAATAGCGATGCCAACATTTTGCTCTTCGTTGTCGCCGGTTAAATCGCCGATAGCTTCTAGTGCGCGAATCAATGCTACGCCACCACCAGGTACAACGCCTTCTTCAACAGCTGCTCTTGTTGAGTGCAATGCATCTTCAACACGGGCTTTCTTTTCTTTCATTTCTATTTCAGAACCAGCACCCACTTTAATTACTGCAACGCCACCAGCCAATTTGGCTACGCGTTCTTGTAATTTTTCTTTGTCATAATCACTGGTTGCTTCTTCGATTTGTGCACGGATTTGATTAACGCGTGCTTCGATTCCTGCCACATCACCAGCACCATCAATTACTGTGGTGTTTTCTTTGCTGATTTGGATTTTCTTAGCTGTGCCTAAATCTTCCAATGTAACTTTGTCTAGTGACAAGCCAACTTCTTCTGAAATAACCACACCACCAGTAAGTACTGCGATGTCTTCTAACATGGCTTTGCGTCTGTCGCCAAAACCAGGTGCTTTAACTGCGGATACTTTTACAATGCCACGTAGGTTGTTAACTACCAGTGTGGCCAGTGCTTCACCATCGATGTCTTCTGCGATAATCAATAAAGGCTTGCCAGCTTTGGCAACGGCTTCTAATGTTGGTAGTAAATCACGGATGTTGGAAATTTTCTTGTCGTGTAATAAGATATAAGGCCCTTCCATTTCTGAAGTCATTGTGTCTTGGTTTGTCACGAAGTATGGAGATAAATAACCACGATCAAACTGCATGCCTTCAACAACATCTAGTTCGTTTTCAAGTCCTGAGCCTTCTTCAACAGTAATCACGCCTTCTTTGCCCACTTTGCCCATGGCTTGTGCGATTATTTCGCCGACATTTTTGTCAGCGTTGGCTGAGATTGTGCCTACTTGTGAGATGGCTTCGCTATCTGTACAAGGTGCTGCCATGTCTTTGATGGATTTAACTGCAACGATAACTGCTTTGTCGATTCCACGTTTTAAATCCATTGGGTTCATGCCTGCTGCTACGGCTTTTAGACCTTCGCGTACAAAAGCTTGAGCTAAGATTGTTGCTGTAGTTGTGCCATCACCGGCGACATCGTTGGTTTGTGATGCCACTTCTTTAACCATTTGTGCGCCCATGTTTTCGAACTTGTCTTCCAAGTCGATTTCTTTGGCTACTGATACACCATCTTTAGTAATGGTTGGTGCGCCAAAGCTTTTGTCCAATACTACATTGCGACCTTTAGGGCCCAATGTTACTTTGACTGCGTTTGCTAAGATATTAACGCCACGTGCCATTCTTGCGCGTGCGTCTTCTGAAAATAATACTTCTTTTGCCATTTTATTTCTCTAATTTGTTTATTTGATTTGTTAGTTTTAATAGATCGAGTTGGAGTTATTCAACTACTCCAATGATGTCAGATTCATTCATGTATAAAAATTCATCGCCATCGGCTTTAAATTCTGTACCTGAATATTTTCCAAATAGCACATTGTCACCAACTTTAACTTCTAAAGCACGTACATCGCCATTTTCTAAAACTTTACCGTTACCCACTGCAACAATTGTTCCTAGTGAAGGCGCTTCTTGACCAGATTCTGGAATGATAATACCACTGGCTGTAGTGGTTTCTTTTTCTTGGCGTTTAACTATTACACGGTCGTGTAAAGGACGAATATTCATTGAGTTCTCCTTATTGAGATTAATTAATTTTGATTGGCAACAAGATTGGGTTAAATGTTATGAATTCAAGGGCAAATGATGAAATTTATTCGCCAATATCTTCATTCCATAATTCAGGTTTTTCTGATATGAATTTTTTCATGATGTCTTTGCACTCTTGGTTGTCCATTTGCACTATTTCTACACCTTTAGATTCAAGGTATTTCTCTTCACCCATAAACGTGGTGTTTTCGCCAATAACCACCTTAGGAATACCGTATAAAAGTACCGTTCCTGAGCACATGGAACAGGGAGAAAGCGTGGTATAGAGTGTGCATTCTTTGTAAACTGAAGTTTTTTGTCGCCCCGCATTTTCCAGTGCGTCCATTTCGCCATGTAACACAACCGAACCTTTCTGCACCCGTTTGTTGTGCCCTGCTCCGAGAATCTTGCCATTGTGGACTATCACTGAACCAATAGGAATACCGCCTTGCTTGTAACTTTTTTTGGCTTGCTCAATTGCTGCTTGTAGGAATTTTTTGTGCATAGGTTTGTTTGTTATTAAAAGCCCAATGATATACTACTTTTTTGCTATTGAAAAGAATTTCATACAGAGGAATTTGTGTAAATGAATACAAATTGCTTGTATTTACTTCAATAAAACCCATAATCTCTATCTGAAGTTGGTCAGGTAATCGCGGAGTCATTTATGGCTTCGAGGAAAGTCCGGGCTCCACAGGATACAGTGCCAGATAACGTCTGGGAAGCGTGAGCTTACGGCAAGTGCAGCAGAGAGAAGACCGCCAGTCTTTTATTGATTGGTAAGGGTGAAAGGGTGCGGTAAGAGCGCACCGCATGACTGGCAACAGTTCATGGCGAGGTAAACCCCACTGGGAGCAAGACCAAATAGGAAAACACGCTCAGTCTTTTATTAGACTAGAGTAATGCGTGATCCGCGCGGTTTTCGGGTAGGTTGCTTGAGGCATGCAGCGATGTATTGTCCAGATGAATGATTACCACATTAGCAATAATGACACAGAACCCGGCTTATCGACCAACTTCTTTTTTTTCGTAATCGGGGCTTCATCCCTGTAATTTATCAGAGCCAATGACAAAAAATAAACTTACAAATTGGTTTCATGACCAATCTTTTGATTTCCCAGAGGATAAACTGGAAACAATCAATCTCGCCTTTAAATTGGTTGAGGATATCCCTACAGAATTAAAAGTTAGATCAGATTGCATTTCACCCAATCACTTGCCTGAATTGATTAAACTTTTGGTTAATCTACAAGCCGATGAAGAAGTAATTACTGCAGCATTGTTGTTTCATATTTTGCGCACAGGGCTTGAGATTACCGAACAACAAAGGTCTTTGTTTTGTCCTTCAATCTTATTTATCTTGGACGAAATGTATAAAGTCAGCCAATTGGAATGGATGAAAGATACCCAAGCATTAACCAACAATGGTGAGTCTTTGCGCCGTTTGTTGTTTGCGATGATTAAGGATGTGCGATTGGTGTTGATATTGTTGGCCGATCAAGTGGTTTTGTTGCGCGCTTCGGTAAAGTTTCCAGAACCTGAACAATTAAAACTGGCACAACTGTCTCAAACTTTGCATGCTCCTTTGGCCAATCGTTTGGGTGTTTGGCAAGTTAAGTGGGAACTCGAAGACTATTCCTTTCGCTTTTCGCAACCAGAAGAATACAAAAGAATTGCCAAATTGTTGGCGGAAAAACGTGTAGACCGCGAGCAACTTATCGAGCATTCTATTCATCAATTGCACGATAAATTATCAGAAGTGAATATCCAAGCCGATATTGTTGGCCGCCCCAAACACATCTATAGCATTTATAAAAAAATGCAGAAGAAAAATTTAAGCTTTGATGGTCTGTATGATATCCGTGCGATTCGTGTTTTGGTTGATGATTTGTCACAATGTTATGCTGTATTGGGTATGGTTCATGCCTTATGGAAGCATATCCCAAGAGAATTTGATGACTATATTGCTATGCCAAAGGGCAACAATTATCAATCATTACACACAGTAGTTGTCGGTGAAGGCGGCAAAACAATGGAAGTGCAAATTCGCACCCACCAAATGCACGAACATGCCGAATTAGGTGTGGCAGCTCATTGGCGTTACAAAGACGGTACAAAACAAGATGCAGGCTATGACAACAAGGTCAATTGGATGCGCCAGTTATTGGCATCC
>CAZLZZ010000219.1:0-4182 GCA_964564165.1 uncultured Alcanivoracaceae bacterium
GTGTTTTGAGTATTTGGATAATTTTTTGCTGAGTTTTATCTGAATTTATCATGGGCTAATTATGACAGTTAATACAATTAAGTAAAGATAATTCTTTACATTGCGCTTAATAATACATATTATGTAATTGTTTTTATTTATTTATTATATTATGAACCTGAATCAAATAACACTGCCAGTGAATGATGTAGAGTTAGCCAATGAATTTTACTTAAGGCTTGGCTTTACACAAATTGTTAGCTCTGTTCATTATTCACGCTTTAGTTGTCCTGCTAGTGGCAGTACATTTTCACTGATGTTAGAGGACAAAGAATTTTCAAATGGAGCCGTTATTTATTTTGAATATGAACAATTAGATGACTGGGTAGAGAAGCTCATCAAGCCAGGCATGATTTTTGATCAATTGCCCAAAAACAAACCCTATCTGTGGCGAGAGGCTATTTGTTGTGACCCATCTGGAAACAAAATCAAGTTATATTGGGCAGGGGTAAATAGATTGAACCCGCCTTGGCGTGTTGAGATTAAACATTAAAGAGAGCAATATTATGAATTATTTAGAACACATCAATTTAGTTGTCAAAGACATCAAAAAAGCCTTAAAATTTTACCAAGCTGCATTCCCGCATTGGTCAATACGCGGTGAGGGCGAAGGTGCTTGGTATGGCAAGCCACGTAATTGGTTACATTTTGGTGATGATTACCATTACATTGCTTTTGCCGATGATGGTGTCGGTGACAACCGCAATTTAAAAGGACATCAAGTGGGCTTGGCACATTTTGCCTATGTGACCAATAATATTGAAGATTTGGTGAGTCGTCTGTCAAAAGCAGGTTACGTGCCTTCTGTTGCCTTAGATCTAGAAACATATTCCGAAAAAGGCAATGTTTATTATGTTGATAATGACGGCTTTGAAATTGAATTTGTGCAGTATTTTAGTGATCGGCCAGATATTAGGAATCAATATGACTGACTCTTAGATCCGATAGATCCATTGAATTTAATTTTTTTCGCAGTTTTATTTGAGAGCCAAGATAGCCCATCGGGTATTGGCATGGCAGATGGCAGCAGCCAAGGCGTCCGCCGCATCTTCTTGAATAGTGGTGTTGATATTGATATTGAGCAATAAAGAAACCATGTATTTTACTTGGTCTTTGGCTGCGGCTCCTTTGCCCACCACTGATTTTTTAATGGCTTTGGGCGCATATTCATATACTGGTAAGTCCATAGCGACAGCAGCACAAATAGCTGCACCTCGTGCTTGACCTAGCTTCAGTGCTGAATCTGCATTTTTTGCCATAAAAACGGTTTCAATAGAAACTTCATCGGGTTGGTATTTTTGGATAAGCGCAGTGATTTCGGTGAAAATGACCTTCAATCTATCTGGAAACTCACCACCACCACATTTAATGGGTTGAAAATGTACCAATTTATTATTGCGTCCATCAGTATCGATGATTCCAATTCCCGTGGTTCGTGAGCCAGGGTCGATACCCAATATGCGTGTGATTGAATTCATTAAGCCAATTAAACAAATACGAATCAGTTATTATACTTGAGCAACAATGTTATTTAGTATTATTCAGTATTATTTGATATTTAATTCATTTTATTGAACTGGTTAATGTTTTCTAGGCTATTTTTTAATTACAATGACTGGTAATTTAAAAGTTTGTGATAAATATGATTAAAAAACTTAGCTTAACTTCTGTTTTATTATTTTCGATAATAATGCACGCACAAATATTGCACGCACAAATCCCCGCGGATTTAGATTTAGAGCATGTCGCATTTGTTGCCAATAATGTTGGGGTTAGAAATGCAGGAGATGGTACAAACCGTCTGTTTGTTATTGACCGATCTGGCAGTATAAGAATTGTCGATAATCAAGGCAACTTATTACCAGCTTCTTTTTTAGATATTCAGAGCAAAGTCCAAACTGGTAGTGAAAGAGGTTTGTTGGGTTTGGCCTTTCACCCTGATTATTCCAATAATGGATTTTTTTATGTTAGCTACACCAAAGCATCTCCCAATACGGGTGACACCATAATCGAAAGATACCAAGTTTCAGCTGGTAACCCAAATGTTGCCGATACCAATTCTGGTGCAGTTTTAATGAGAGTAGAACAAGATTTTTCAAACCACAATGGAGGCGATATATTATTTGGGCCGGATGGTTACTTATACATTCCTTTAGGTGATGGCGGTAGTGCTAACGATCCCAATAATCGTGCCCAAAGTATGGACCAATTGTTGGGCAAAATACTCAGAATTGATGTGGATGGTTCGCTGATTGCCAGTGATAACGGGTGTGCTCTTGAGCCTGCTAATTACGGTATACCCAATGATAATCCGTTTGCTAATGATTTAGTTGTTGACAATACTTGTGATGAGATATGGGCATCTGGTTTACGCAATCCTTGGCGCTCTAGTTTTGATAGATTAACGGGTGATTTTATTTCTGGTGATGTTGGTCAAAATGCCTTTGAAGAGATTAACTTCCAATCTGTTGCCAGTACAGGCGGGGAAAATTATGGATGGAAGTGTCGTGAAGGAAATATTGCTACCCCAGGAGTATCCTGTCTTGATCCGCCCGCGTTTATTAGTCCTGTCATTGTTAAAAGCCTGACTGCTGGCAGATGTGCTATAACTGGAGGTTATCGATACCGAGGTCCGATTTCTTCTATCCAAGGTCAATACATTTTTGGTGATTTTTGTTCAGGGCAAATTTGGTTTGCTGATCCAGATGATGCTTGGAGTGAAAATGAATGGGATCAATCAACCGCCAACTTCGAATTCAACTTATCCAGCTTTGGTGAAGATGAAGTGGGAAACCTTTATATTTCAAATTTGGGGGGTAATTTTTATAAAATTGTATCTGGTGACGAAATTTTTAATAACGGTTTTGAGCAGCCTTGACTTAGATATTCCACACTTGTCTGAAATATTCAGGCTATTTATTGTTGAGATAAAGAAAAACAAAGCCCAATGCAGTAAAATCTCTGCTCATTAGATTTCCTTTAGATTTTCTTTAGGTTTATTTTAACAAGTGTTAGAAAAACATGAAAAATTATAAAAAACTGGCGTGGTTTGGCGTTGTATTGACGATGGTTGTTGTGGTGTTGGGGGCATTTGTGCGTCTATCTGATGCAGGATTGGGCTGTCCTGATTGGCCCGGTTGCTATGGAAAAGCAGCGTGGCCAACAGAAGCTGCTGAAATTGAGTTAGCAAATGAGGCTTTTCCACAGCGGGCTGTAGAAACAGACAAAGCATGGAAGGAAATGGTTCACCGTTATTTCGCAGGCATACTGGGTTTAATTGTTTTGGGTTTATTTATATGGGCATTTGTCAAGCGTGAACAAACGTCTTATAAATTGCCATTTGTTCTGGGGCTTGTCATTGTTTTTCAAGTAATTCTTGGTATGTGGACGGTTACTTTACAACTAAAGCCAGTGATTGTTATGGGACATTTAATGGGCGGCATGTTGGTTCTGTCTTTGATTTGTTGGTTGGCACTGTCTCATACAGAAGGTATCAAACCGTACCGATATGGTGGGCATGTTAAACAATGGATGGTGGTGGTTGCCCTAATTTTGGTTGTTATACAAATCATGTTGGGTGGTTGGACCAGCTCCAATTATGCAGCACTTGCCTGTGTCGGCTTCCCTTTGTGTAATGGACAGCTTTGGCCAGATATGAATTTTTCAGAAGCATTTATTATGTGGCGTGGATTAGGGGTCAACTATGAATTTGGTGTGCTGGATGCCCCCAGCCGTATTGCTATTCAAATGGCTCACAGGATTGGTTCTGTGGTGTTGTCGTTGTATTTGATTTGGCTTTCATCTCGACTAATGAAGAACCGAGAATTAATGCCTCTAGGTTTATTGGTGATTGCCTTGTTGATAATTCAAGTTATCTTAGGGATTGCTAATGTTGTGTTTAATTTACCATTGGCAGTAGCCACAGCGCACAATGGTGTGGCAGCATTGTTGTTGCTTTCAATAGTTGTGTTGCTGTATAAAACCAGAACATCAACATGAGTGATCAGTCCAAATTTCATCAATATTTAGAATTAACCAAGCCCAAAGTGGTTTTGTTGATTGTATTTACCGCATTGGTAGGTATGTTGCTGTCAGTTGATGAGGGATTGCCGCCAATAATGACCATGTTTTATGGATTAATTG
>CAZLZZ010000220.1:0-4101 GCA_964564165.1 uncultured Alcanivoracaceae bacterium
AACAAGTATGTTTTACTATTTAGTGCTTGACCGAGAAAGAATATTCTACTGCGGAAAAGCTGGATTTTGTCAAAATTCCTCCTTATCCTCGTCAAATAGCTAGCTATTTTCCTCAAATAATGAGAAATTATTACCTAAAACCAAACTTTCCCTCGCTACGAATACTTTCTCGGTCAAACACTATTTAACATATTTCATAAAAACATCACTGCGCTCATACATGCCAATAAACTTTTTACGGATAGTATCATCGTGTACAAAACCATTTTTCTCATACAAATGAATAGCAGCTTCACAAATAGAATTAGTCAATAAAAACAAGGTATCTACATCCCAACTTAACGTGTCTTTAATGACTTGTTTGAGCAAAACCTCACCTGCTTTTAAGCCTCTTGCTGAATCTAGCACACCCATCTTAGTTAATTCATACCAGTTATCGCCAAAGTTTTTAACGGCACAAGTTCCAATAATTCCCAACTCTTCATGCTTGACAAACCACACTTGGCCACCTTCATCAATGATGTACTTTTGCGGGTTGGATAATATTTTTTCATCGTATTCTTCCATGTAAAACATATCATTGACCCACTGGGCATTGATACTGTAGAAATACTTGGCCAATTCTGGAGTATAGGCAATGATTTCTACTTCTAAACTTGTTTTGATTTTGTTAAATCAGTCATGGTATTTTTCCAAAGTACGTTGATACAGTGATTTTCTTTGTAAAGCTTTTTCAAAACTCTTTAACGCTTGATAAAAATCTTGCTCATCCTCTGTGCAAATTGCAATCGCAGATTCGCGTACCGCTTTTCTAACCGGTTGCATTTTCTTGAAGTTCTTGATGCCTTTTTTTGATAATGACATAATCTTACGGCGCAAATCATCGGGGTCAGAATTGAATTGAATCAAACCCGCTTTACTCATCTCACGGCTAAATTGACTGATACATGGTTGAGTTAAGCCCAAATAATCAGCGGCTTCAACTACAGATACTTGCTTTTTATCGTGCAACAATGACATCAGTGTAAACCACTTGGGCTGCATTTTATGACCTGTTAATCTATAGATTCTGGCAGCATCGCTCATGACTTTGTCGCTCAATCGTTTTAAACGACTACCCAACGCCACTTCTCCCAACTCATCAAAATAATCTTTTTGATACATCACAACAATCTCAACCAATCAATACATAAGCAATTATATAAGCACTTATGTAATTGTCAATTTTATACTCAATTATTTTACTTAAAGTGGTTGATATTGTAATTTTATACCCTACTTAAATACTCTAAACTTTTCTTAACTCTCCTGAATTCGTACAATAAAATGCATAAAACATTCCATCACTTCACAATTATTTTGATTCTACTCATTGCTAGTTCAGCCTTTGCCAATGACTCGTCCTATGTTTTTAAGGATATCCAACAGGTCAAATCAAGCAACGCATGTTTTTCTGGTACTGCGAAGTCATATGAATCATGGCTTCAATTCTCAGAGAATAAAAACAAAAACTTTAATTTAGAAAAATTTCAAAAAAGTTACCCTGAAGATAAATTCAATCACTATAAATCCACTCTCGTGTGTTTCTTTTTTACTTATGAAGTTGAGGGTCAAATTATTGACGGATATTATATTGCACCCAAGCTAACAGACAAAATACCGATAATTATTTTTAACCGAGGTGGTAGCGGTGTGTTCGGCAGTATGGAGTTTTCCACGTTGCTTTCTCATGTTTTTTATATGGCAGAATAAAGTGGGCAGATAAACTGGATCTCAATACACCCATTCTATTGCTGCATTGCTCATATGACAAAAGAGTATCCGCAACAGGTGCTTTAAATTTCTCTTTGCGATTGCAACAATTGGCACATCGTTTTAGCTTGATTATTTTTGAAGCGGGCGACCATTTCTTTACAGACCATCAGAAACAAGTGCGCCGTTTAACAATCGAGTGGTTTAATAAATACCTTTAAGAGTACGTGCTATAGTTTAACTACACTCCCCGTCATTCCCTAAAAGAGCCCTATTCTCTGGTTTAAATTGTAAGGTGGGTTTTACCCGAATGGTACTTACTTAAGAATGTAAGAAGTAACTCGTTGAAATATATAGAAATATTTAACCAGTCTTAAAGCAAATTTTTTAATTAAAAAGAACTCATATCGGGTAGTTGGCTTTACAGACTGTGAAAGTATTATGGGGCGAAAGAAAAATGAGGAGAAAATTTGCTGATTGAGGCGGAAAACGTAGCGACTAGCTAGCTAATTCCAAGTTTTTCAACGAAAAATCCTTCTGGAAAGGATTTTCATGCAAACCTACATGGATGTAGGCAAGTATCAGGGAAGATACGCAGTAAAAGCAGCGAAATTTATACCATTTTTACTCGTCATCAGAATACTTTCACAGTCTGTTTAGTCAACAATAAAACCGCAGGTTTTAAAACGTGTTGGCTGAAGCCAACTACCCGAAGGCTCTTTGGCTTCCTTGAAAATTTACGTTATATTTCAGTCTTATGTTTTTAAATCCTCTTAAGTAAGTGCCATTAGTAATAGACGATAAGTGTAAACCATGACACTATAGTTTTCTTAATCAAAATACAGTTCTAGTAATTATTTTCTTGACTATCTTGCATGTATGCACCATTATGCACGTATGAATAAAAATGACGCAATAGAAAAAAGCCTAAAACAAATCGATAATGACTTTATTAAAGCACTTGCGGAGCCTGTGCGCATTGAAATATTAAAGCATTTAATTGTAAATGGTTCTTCAGATGTTAAGAGCCTTGCAATGCTTATGCCACAAGACCGTTCAGTTATCTCAAGACACTTGGTGTTGATGCACAAAGCGGGTTTATTAAAATTGGTCAAAGATGGAAGACATGTCATCTACAGTGTTGATGCCGAAAGTGCTTTAAACAAATCTGAGCAAATTGTCGCTTCTATTCGTGAGTGTATACAGCATGAATGCTGTTGATGCTTGTTGAATTTTAATTTATTAATCAAATGCATATATGCACATATATGCTATTATAATTTTACTAAGAGGTCATTACACTTATGCCAACATACGATGAAGTAATTGTAACCATACTGTTTTTTAGTATGCTATTTTGGGAATATTTGTCAGGAATATATCACAGAAACAAACGGCTAAAAGGCGAGTGGCTGGTTGATGCCATTAGTTTTTTGCAATTGCCTTTGGTTAAGACAATTGTCGTGTTGATGGCATTTAACCTGGGTGTGTTATTGTTACCTAACATGAAAAATGCATTTCAGTACTTACCTTTTTGGCTTGGGTTTGTGATAGTATTTATACCTGATGATTTTTCTCATTATTGGGTGCACCGGTATGCCCACAACAGTCGATTTTTATGGCCATTTCACCGGAGCCACCACACGCCTACTGTCTATCAAACTTCCATTGCTTTTAGAGAAAATTGGTTGTGGTTTTGGATAATGCCTGGATTTTGGTGGGCTGGTTTGATGGTCTATTTTGGATTGATCGAGCAAGTTATATTGTCTACTGCCATAATTGGCGTACACAATGTTTGGATTCATACTGGATTTAATTGGGATAAAAACATTTACGCCAATCATGTCGGCAGAAAAGTAATGAGAGCCATCGAATATGTAATAAATACTCCAGGGTTGCACCGAGGTCATCATGGCATGGGCAAAAACGGTGTGCCATTTGGAAATTATGCCCAAACTTTATTTATATGGGATGTAATTTTCGGAACTGCGGTATTTAAAAATGGAGCAATACCCGAGTATTATGGCATAGCAGAAAAAGACATCATGCGACAACCTTGGTATTATCAATTATGGTGGCCCATTTTCAAAAAGAAAAAAAGCATAAATACCAAGCAATCCTCAAAATGATACCTCCATGTAATCATTGTATTTAACCCGTAGTGGCATCCCTTGTGGGTTCCTTTATTGATACCTTTGAGGATGCCCTTGTTTAAAATGTCTCGATATTAAAAAATCTCTCCAACCATACAACGCAATGAACCTCCTGCTTTTTCTAATTCTGAAACCTGTACATGATGCAAAGTAAAACCCCAAGATTTCAGTTTGTCTTTTTTGTCTTGTGCTAAAG
>CAZLZZ010000221.1:0-4077 GCA_964564165.1 uncultured Alcanivoracaceae bacterium
AACCACCGTCATTGCGAGGAGCATAAGCGGCGTGGCAATCTCATGACTATGGTGTCCACCCCTAAAGATTGCCACGTCGCTTATGCTCCTCGCAATGACCAGTTATTTTGATGCCATTATGATAAAATTCAATAAGTTTCCTCTTAAGCTGCTGAAATATAACGTAAATTTTTAAGCCAACCAAAGAGCCTTCGAGTTGTTGACTTTTATTCATACCATCCCTGATATTAACCTTCATCCATGAAGGCTTGCATGAAAAAACATCTGGAATGTTTTTTCATGATAACCCGAAGGGCGAAACCCAAGGATGGGTGGAGTCAAATTCTTTCAAGAAAAAAATTTGTCAACATGTTTTAAAACTTACAGTTTTATTGGTTGGCTAAACAGACTGTGAAAGTATTCTGATGACGAGTAAAAATGGTATAAATTTCGCTGCTTTTCGTTGAAAAACTTGGAATTAGCTAGCTAGTCGCTACGTTTTCCGCCTCAATCAGCAAATTTTCTCCTCATTTTTCTTTCGCCCCATAATACTTTCACAGTCTGTAAAGCCAACTACCCGTTCGAGTTCTTTTTATTTAAAAAACCTGCTTTAAGATTGGTTAAATATTTATATATATTTCAACAAGTTGCGTCTTAAGTAAGTGCCACTCGGGTAAACCCACCTTACTTTTAATCGCTAGGCATAGCAAAACCACTCTTCTGTCATTTAGTTCTAGCCATAACTGGAATTAGGGGCGAGTAGCTACCTAACTTTGCTAGATAGTATGACTGCTTAGGGTAAATATTTCAAGTGCCATAAGTCACATCCAGTTCTATAGGATAAAAAAAAGAGGAGCAATGCTCCTCTTTTATTCCGATATGAAATGGTTTTAATTATTTCTTAATTTAGAAATCAATCTTAACATTTCTATATACAACCAAACGATGGTTACCATCAAACCAAAAGCACCATACCATTCCATGTGTTTAGGAGCGCCTTCGTTAGCACCTTTTTCGATGAAATCAAAATCTAAGATTAAGTTCATGGCAGCAATCACAACAATAAACAAACTCAGACCAATACTTATCCATGATGAATTACCAAATTGATTAACAGAAAAGCTAAAACCAAATAAAGAGGCAACAATACTAATCCCATAAAAAATCATAATCCCCATGGTAGCGGTTACTATGACCTTTCTGAAATAAGGAGTGGCTCGAATCACACCAGTTCTATAAGCAATAAGCATACCTACCACTGTTGCCATAGTCGCCATAGCTGCTTGTACCGCAATACCTGGCCATCTGACTTCTAACATACCCGATAAAGCACCCAAAAACACGCCTTGTACAGCAGCATAAATCGGCCCAACAGATGACGCCCAATGTGGACGCGCCCTAATAGCAAAAAAAGCACCCACAGACACAACGAGACTCGTCCAAAAAAAAGGCATCAACAAATGTGGACTGGCTTCAACTTGACCCCAACCCCATGCACCTGTTGCCATGGCAATCAGAATCATAATGCCCGTTTTGTTAATCGTACCATTTATCGTCATGCGTTGCGAAGCATCACCCACAAATTGATCAACTGGACCCAAACTTAAATTCTCGGTTTTTTCAAACGCTTTCATTGCTGGATTTGAAGATTTAAAATTCATAATTTTCCTCTAAATAATTATTACTATTGATTATATTACTGGTTATATTACTGATTATATTACAGTATAGTGTTTTTTGACAGCTTTTCAAGTAACAAGTTTCAAGTGATAAGCTTCAACCTTTAAGTTCACCTAAAAATTGGCGATAATATTTTAGTTCATCAATAGATTCTCGTACATCATCCATCGCCAAATGCTTGCCTTGTTTTGAAAAACCCTCCAATATTTTTGGATTCCAACGGGCAAATAACTCCTTAATACTGCTGACATCAATTTGGCGGTAATGGAAAAAGTTTTCCAAATCAGGCATCCATTTCGCCAAAAACCGCCTGTCTTGACAAATAGTATTGCCACACATAGGCGAGCGGTGAATGTCGATGTGCTCTTGTAAAAATTCAATAGACAACCTTTCTGCATCTTGCACTGAATACATCGACTCCTCAACTCGTGCCCACAAGCCAGAGTCTGTATGGTGTTCGGTATTCCAATCATCCATTTTTTCCAATACAGAAAGTGGCTGATGGATTGCCATGGCTTCACCTTCTGCAATGACATTGAGATTTTTGTCCGTTACGATTAAGGCAATCTCAATAATGCGGTCTTTGTTCGGGTTTAAACCCGTCATTTCTAAATCAATCCAAATCAAATTGGTCTTTTTATCACTCATTTATAATCCTTAATTTTATTTTGCGGTTATTTTAACCTAAAGCTAGGAGCTTGTCAGAGAATAGGAATCGTAATGAAGGAAAGCTGGGTTTAGGGCGATTTTTGGCTTTTTTGAGGAGAATAGCTCCGCTATGTGACGAAAAACAGCTGAAAATGGCACAAATTCAGCTTTTCTGTAATAGATTTTCTATTCTCGGACAAGCTCCTAGGTATAACATGTAAAATACTTTTATGAAAAAATACCGAGTTATATCCACACAAAAACAAACCTCATTGGTTATTAATACCGAATCAAGAGAACAACAAGCCTGTTTTTTTGCGCGCAAATTCAAACCCATTTGTGGCGACTATGTAGAAGTTCAAACCAACAAAAATGAATACTTGATTACCAAAATCCATGATCATGAAAATGTATTTGCCCGCGCCAACCACAAAGGTCAACGACAAAATATCGCTGCCAATGTCGACAACCAGATTATCGTGGTTGCGGTAAAACCCGAACCCACAAAAGATTTAATCAACCGTTATCTAATCGCGGCACACCTATGCGGTATGAAACCGATTATTGTTTTTAATAAAAATGATATGGATAAAGATTTTTTCAACAAAACCAATGATTTATACCAATCACTGAACTATACAACATTGTCCACCAATGCAAAAACTCAGACCAATTTTGATGAACTGCTGGCATTAATGGAAAACAAAACATCTATTTTTGTTGGCATGTCAGGCGTTGGCAAATCCTCCATCAGCGAAATCATATTAAAACAACCTTTAAAGACAGGTGAAATTTCCAAGAAAACCGGCAAAGGCTCACATGTAACATCAGTAACCCACATGTACCAAATTCCTGATATTGAAGGGTTCTTAATTGATTCTCCCGGGGTTTGGGAATATGGCTTATGGAAAATGAACGAGCATGACATTGCTGCTGGATTTCCTGAAATCCAAGCCCAAATGGGACATTGTAAATTTAGTAATTGCACCCATACCCATGAGCCAGATTGCAGCATTAAACAAGCGGTAGAGGACAAAAAAATCAATCCATTGCGTTATGATTCTTATTTAAGAATAATTGACTCGATGAAGTATTGGGAAGATAATAATAATTATTAATTGTTAATGGTTAATGGTTAATGAAAAACAAAAAAAAACATGAATATAAAATATTGCCAATACTGTGGTGGAAAAACAGAGAACAGAATTCCAAAAACGGATGATCATATTCGTGCTGTTTGTACACAATGCCATGCCATACATTATCAAAATCCCAAGATAATAACAGGTGTCATTGTTGAACACGAAGGTCAAATATTGCTTGCCAAACGAGCAATAAAACCCCGTTATGGCACTTGGACAATCCCTGCTGGATTTATGGAGCTCAATGAAACCGCACAAGTCGGGGCGGCGCGTGAATGTTTTGAAGAAACCGAAGCCAAGTTAAAGAATCTGGAATTGTTTGGTGTATACAACACCACCGTCAACTCACAAGTCTATACATTATTTCGCGCTCAATTGGCCCAACCCCATTTCAAAGCCACTGTTGAAAGTATGGAAGTTGAATTATTCAACCCCGAATACATTCCTTGGGATGACTTGGCCTTTCCCTGTGTGGTTGCTGCATTGAGACGTTTTGTTAAAGAAATGAACACAGAGTTTACTGTACAGCTTGAAGACATTCATGGTGATTTTAAAGGTTCAACGACTAGTGGCTATTTTGACAGTTGAAATATTGCGTTAGTTTTTAAATAAACCTAGAACTTTATAA
>CAZLZZ010000222.1:0-3992 GCA_964564165.1 uncultured Alcanivoracaceae bacterium
TCATCGCCTTTTGCCAGCTCAGCTGTGGATTTTGGAAACTCCGGTGCGGGCATTTTTTCTTCTAAATCATCAAGCAAGTTTGCGATGTCTCCTTTGAGTTTAGCAGCCGTATCTTGAACTGAATGACTGGGCTCTGTTGTATAGTTTTGGGTTGATTGTGCTTGTGATTGATCGCCATCAAACTCAACCAAAACTGCGCCTGTATCAATAACATCGCCAGGTTCACCATGTAATTTAGTAATGGTTCCTGAGTAAGGGCAGGGTACATCTACCACGGCTTTGGCTGTCTCCATAGAAACCATAGGCTGGTCTTCTTTAACCACATCGCCTTCTTTGACATGCCATTCGACAATTTCCGCATCGGGTAAACCTTCGCCTAAATCTGGTAAGTTAAATAATTTCATGATACCTCCATCACTTTGTTGACTGCCTGCAAGATTCTATCCACTGAAGGCATGTATTTCTTTTCTAATTTAAACAATGGCATGATAACGTCATAGCCAGAAACTCTTTTTACGGGTGCTAATAATGAATACAATCCCTTGTCTGCTAAACCTGCTGCGATTTCTGATCCAACACTACAATGTTTGGCTGCTTCTTGGATAATAACGCAGCGTCCGGTTTTCTTCACGGATTCCAGTATGGTATCCATATCAAGCGGACTTATTGTTGCAACATCAATTACTTCAGCCGAAATGCCTTGTGTGGCCAATTTGTCGGCAGCTTCTAAGGTTTCTTTAACCATCGAACCCCAGGTGACTAATGTGATGTCATTGCCTTCTCGCAATTCAAAGCACATATCTAATGGCAATTCTTCACCATCATCAATGACTTCTTCTTTATTTAATCGGTAAATTCTTTTCGGTTCAAAAAACAATACAGGGTCAGGGTCCCTAATAGCTGCGAGCAACAAACCATAGGCTCGGGTCGGCGATGAGGGAATGACCACTCTTATTCCAGGGGTATGGGCAAACATGGACTCGATACTTTCAGAGTGGTGTTCTGGAGCATGAATGCCACCGCCAAAAGGAGCGCGAATCACCAGTGGGCAGGTTAATCGGCCTCGGGTTCTATTGCGCATTCTAGCGGCATGGCAAACTATATGTTCAAACATAGGAAAGATAAACCCCATAAATTGTGCTTCTGCAACAGGTTTCATACCTTGGGTAGCCATACCTATGGCCATCCCTGCAATCATTGCTTCTGCTAATGGTGTGTCTATGACTCTGTCTTCTCCAAATTTTTCAGCCAGTCCAGAAGTCGCTCGAAATACTCCTCCATTGATTCCAACATCTTCGCCTAAAACCACCACATCTTTGTCATGTTCTAATTCATAGGCCAATGCCAGAGAAACGGCTTCAACCATAGTGATATTTGCCATTATACTTTTCTCCCGTTGTCTTTGTTGTCTTCTAATGATAAAGCGAAAGCACGCTGTTCGGCTAAATCGTGTGGCAGTTCTGCATACATATAATCGAACATGTCAGTTACCGGCAATTCAGAGGCGCTTTGGTATTCTTTAACGGCTTGTGCCACCTTAAGTACACATTTATCCATGAGTTGATTTTCTTGCTGTACACTCCATTGGTTGTTATCCATCAAATATTGTCTAATTCGTAAGATAGGTTCAAAACGCTTGGCGTTTTCCACTTCTTCATCAGGGCGATAACGACTTGCATCATCAGCAGTAGTGTGGTCTCCTAATCTATAGGTAATGGCCTCAATAACTGTGGCACCTTCTCCATTTCTTGCTCTTTCTAGGGCTTTTTTGACTTCATGGTGAACGGCCAATAAATCATTGCCATCAACCTGGATACTGGGCAAGCCACCAGCGATACCTTTTTGTGCTAAGGTTTGTCCACTGGATTGTTTCTTTCGTGGTACAGAAATTGCCCAACCATTATTGATGATGACAAAAACCATGGGTAATTTAAAGGCGCTTGCTGCATTTATGGCTTCCAAAAAATCACCTTTTGAACTGCCGCCATCGCCAATCACAGAAACTGTACAACGGGCTTCTTTGCGCAATTTAAATGCCAAAGCCGCTCCAGCTGCGTGGGTGTTTTGGGTAGCAATCGGTACACACCAAGCGAAATCGTGGGGAGGCCCTGAAAAATTACTGCCTCTTTCATCTCCGCCCCAGTACAGTAAAATTTCAGACATTTTTACGCCACGAACTAATTGAACACCATACTCGCGATAAGAAGGAGCGAAAACATCTTCATATTGCATGGCTGAACCGATCCCAACATGAACGGCCTCATGCCCCAATGAAGAAGCGTAAGTGCCTAGTTTTCCAGTTCTTTGTAATGAAATGGCTTTGGCATCAAATACTCTGGTCAAGACCATTGTTTCGTACAATGATTTGATTTGATCGAAGTTCCTTGCGATATCAGGGATGGATCTGCCAACCTGTCCGCCAACCAGCTCGCCAGAGGGTGAAAGGTATTGTATGTATTCAACATTAAATGAAGCTACTGTTGTCACTGTTGTTTTCTCCAGTATAGTTAAGTGCTTGACCGAAAATGAATAATAGTTAGAGTGGTTAACTATATTCCATGAGTTTTGTTCTGTTTTATTCTGTTTGATTTGTAAAGGGTGTCCCCAAAATAAATCATTTGTGCGAATTGAATGTAAATTAATGCTTATTTACGGCGATATATTATAGAATAAAAACACAAAAATTGCAGGTAATATTATGAATGTAGATGATAATTTTAGGAAACCGGAAAAAGACATTAAATTGGATGTTGACTTGAAAGACAATTATGGTGGATATCTTCGCATAGACCAAATTTTGTCTGCTCAAATTCCTTTAAGCAACCCGCCACATCACGATGAGATGTTGTTTATTATTCAACATCAAGTATCAGAGTTGTGGTTGAAGTTGATTGTACATGAATTAAAAGCGGCTATTTTGCATATCAAGCAAGAAAAATTAGATATTGCTTCTAAAATACTGGCTCGGGTTAAGCAAATTCAAAAACAATTGTTTGAACAATGGGGCGTGTTAGAAACCTTAACACCCAGCGAGTACATTCAATTCAGACATGTGTTTGGCAGTGCTTCTGGTTTTCAGTCAGTACAGTATCGAATGGTAGAGTTTTTATTGGGCAATAAGAATGTCGACATGTTAAAAATGTTCCCCAAAGAAAGCGCGTCTTATCTTGATTTGTTTTCTGTTCTTGATTCACCTTCTATTTACGACGTGTTTTTACAGCATCTATTTAAGATGGGTTACGAAATTCCTGATGTTTGTGTAGAAAGAAACTGGCAAGACCCACACCAATTCAATGATGACCTGGTTCAGGTTTTTGTCGAAATTTATAAAGACACCGACAAAAACTGGGATGCTTATGCACTGTGTGAACAGTTAGTCGATGTTGAACAGTCTTTCCAAATGTGGCGATTCAGACACATGAAAACAGTTGAGAGGATTATTGGGTTCAAGAAAGGATCTGGTGGATCTAGCGGTGTTTCTTTTTTGAACAAAGCATTAGAGTTAACGTTTTTCCCTGAGTTATTGGATGTTAGGACACATTTATAAATGTTTTTCTGTAAAGTGGGTTTTATCCGAATGGCACTTATTTAAGAATTAACTCTTTGAAATATATAAAAATATTTAACAGTCTTAAAGCAGGTTTTTTAATTAAAAAGAACTCATATCGGGTAGTTGGCTTTACAGGCTGTGAAAGTATTATGGGGCGAAAGAAAAATGAGGAGAAAATTTGCTGATTGAGGCGGAAAACGTAGCGACTAGCTAGCTAATTCCAAGTTTTTCAACGAAAAGCAGCGAAATTTATACCATTTTTACTCGTCATCTGAATACTTTCACAGTCTGTTTAGTCAACAATAAAACCGCAGGTTTTAAAACGTGTTGGCAAAAATTCTTCTGGAAAGAATTTTAATGCAAACCTTCATGGATGAAGGTGAGCATCTAGGAGCTTGTCCGAGAATAGGAATCGTCATGAAGGAAAGCTGGGTTTAGGGCG
>CAZLZZ010000223.1:0-3842 GCA_964564165.1 uncultured Alcanivoracaceae bacterium
ACGGTATTTAGAACCTGCATTCATTAACTGTAAACCTTCAGTCCAGCCTTTAATTACCTGGTTAAGTGCAAAAGTAGCAGGTTGACCACGGTCAACAGAGCTATCAAACTTTGTGCCATCAATCAATGTGCCTGTGTAATGTACCACAACAGTTGCATTGGCTGAGCTTGGTTTTGCGCCATCTCCTTGAGTTAATACTTCATATAACATGCCAGATTCTGTGCTTGAGATTCCTTTTGCTTTGGCTTTTTTTGCCATGAAAGCTTTGCCGTCTTCTAGATTTTTAATTTTGTCTTCTTCAAGCTTTGCCATCATTTCTTTGCGTTGAGCTTCTTGAGCTAATTTTTGTTCGGCTTGCATAGTTGCACGTAATTTAGTGATTTCTTCAACAGAAATTTGAGATTCTTTGCCATTTGCAGCATCGTTAATTCCAGCCATGAAAGCATCGCTATCAAAATCTAGACCACTTTTTTTGATGTAAGTACCAACATCAGTACCAATCATATAGTTGGTTTTTTGATTGTCAGAATCAAGGTTGCCAGCGAATGTTGCAGTGGTGGCTAGTATTGTGCCTACCAATAAGCTTGTTACAGTTTTTTTCATAAAATATTTCTCCTTAAGAAATTATAAATTTAATCGGGTTATAATCGAATCATAAATAGGGATAATATGCTTGATTTCAAGTTCATTAGCCATTTTAGCTGGGTATTGTATCAAAATGAAACCCTTTGTGCTTTTATTTGTCCAACTATTTACACTAACATTTTATCAATGTCTTGTTTTGGCAAGCATTGAGATATATTATTGTTGCTCCATTAGTCATATATTTAATTAAAAAGTTCAAAGAGAATAGCACAAATGAAAACAATTTCATCAAAACTTGTTGTACTGTTATTTGTATTAATTAGCAGTATCGTAATTGCTAAGTCAATAACAGCTGATTCAAAAGCGGTTGATTCAAAAGCAGTCGATTTAAAAATAGCCGATTTAAAACTAGAGCCCTATCAAAAGGAAACCAGTCGTTGGTTAGTCAGGCTGCTAGAACAGCTTCATTATAAGCCCATGAAGTTAAACGATGAATTCTCAGAAAAAATATTTGAGAACTACTTAGAGACACTAGACCCCAATAAAGTCTATTTTTATGCCAAAGACATAGAAGGTTTTCAAAAATATCGGAATCAAATCGATGACGCGATTAAATCAGGGGATGTGGAATTGGCATTCAATATTTTCACATTGTATATTCAGAGGGTTCAGGAAAGAACCAATTCTGCTTTAGCTGCGTTGGAAAAAGGCTTTGATTTTACTATTGATGAAGAATACTATTGGGATAGAGAAGATTTAGAGCCAATAGACAATGAAAAAGACATGAATGACTTGTGGCGAAAAAGAGTCAAAAATGATTATTTGAATCTTAAATTGGCTGGCAAGGAAGAAAGCAAAATCAAAGATATTTTGAGTAAAAGGTACAAGCGTATAGCTAAGCGGGTTAGTGAATCAAACAACGAAGATGTGTTTCAGTATTTTATCAATTCGTACGCCACTTTAATTGAGCCGCATACCTCTTATTTGGCACCCAGAACATCGGCAAATTTTAAAATCAACATGAGCCTTTCTCTGCAAGGTATAGGTGCGTTGTTGGGCTCTAAAGATGATTATGTCACTATACAAAGGGTCATCAAAGGAGGTCCTGCTGAAAAGCAAGGAGACTTAAAAAGAGGCGATAAAATTGTGGCTGTTGGGCAAGGTGATTCTGGTACTTATGTTGATGTTGTTGGTTGGCGTGTTGATGATGTGGTTGAAAAAATACGCGGAGACAAGGGTACAACGGTGCGTTTGTCAGTTCTAAGCAAAGGTGATTTATTGGGCACAAAGCCGCATACTATTTTGATCATCAGAGACAAGGTGAAGCTAGAAGAGCAAGCTGCACAGAACCAATTGTTAAATGTAAAATTAGGTGGCAGAGATAAAAAAATTGGTGTAATCAATTTGCCTGCTTTCTATTTGGATTTTGAAGCAAAATCCCGTGGTGATAAAGACTATCGCAGTACCACCAGAGATGTAAAAAATATACTGAAGCAATTTAACGATGATGGTGTAGAAGCCTTAATCATGGATCTAAGGAACAATGGCGGCGGTTCACTGGTAGAGGCTAGAGATTTAACTGGGTTATTTATTGATAAAGGTCCAGTGGTTCAAATCAAAAACTCAAGAGGCAATATTTCGGTAGACAGAGATACCGATAAAAGTATTTCTTGGGATAAGCCGATGGTTATTCTGACTAATCGAGCTTCTGCATCAGCATCCGAAATTTTTGCTGCAGCCTTACAAGATTATGGACGAGCAGTGGTCGTTGGTGACCGCAGTTTTGGCAAAGGAACAGTGCAAAGTTTAATCCCGTTGGACAGTTATACCAACAATAAAGAACATGCTATGGGACAGTTGAAGTTAACATTGTCGCAGTTTTTTAGAATCAACGGCGGAAGCACGCAAAACAGAGGAGTGATTCCAGATATTCGTTTTCCACAACGTGCTGGCTATGATAATTATGGTGAGAGTGTATATGATAATGCATTGCCTTGGAGCAGTATCAAGCGTTCAAATTACAATATGCAAGGTGACTTGACCCATGAGATACCTCAATTGAGAAAACTTTATAAGGCAAGAGAATTGCTCAATCCAGAATTTTCATTTATCAAGGAAGATTATGAGTACTACAATGAATTGAAAGATGATAAAACCATTTCCCTGTCTGAAGAAGTTAGAAAAGAAAAAACTGCAAAACAAGAGCAGCGCAAAATTACTAGAAAACAAAAAAGAGAATCTATTCTGGAAGGTGATTTAGATCCTTTGATTACTCAGGTGACCGTTATATATAATTCTGAAGATGAAAGTAATGATGTTGATGAAAGTGAAGCAGATGAAGAGGAAGAAAATGAGTTGGAAAACACCAAAAACAATTCAGTACCTGATGGGGATTTTGTGTTAATGGAGGCCGCAAGAATCGTCGCAGATCTAATCAGGCTTAACCATGAAAAATTGTTGGTAGAAACCCACCAAAAAACCGAGAAAAAACTTTAATGAAAATTGCCATTTTAATCGCTCTATTGTTTATTTTCTATAACTTAGGAGTGGCCATGTATTATATGATCAAAGACAAAGGTCAAGGAAAAAACACCGTTCGATTCTTAACCGTAAGAATAGCCGCAAGTTTTGGTTTGTTTATTTTGATCATTATCGCTTTGAAAATGGGCTGGTTACAAGCCCATTCATTGCTGCCCGTAGCTCGGTAAGTCATAAGAGTTTACGAAAATCATTCGGGTGCGGGGTTTGATTTTATCTCTAGATTGCTTGATAAAAAATAGAAAATGTAAGGTGGGTTCACCCACCATTATGGAAATCTTAATGTGCAGAGGTTTCTGTGATTTTTTATGGTGGGTAAACCCACCTTACTCTTATTAACTCAACGACTATGAATTGACAGTCTATAAGTTGACATCTATAAATTGTTGCGCATTTAAAAAACCTTTATCCTTTTCACCAAGATATTGAAAAAAACTACCGGAATCGCGACTTTAGTCGTGCTTAAACATCATATCTAGAATAGCAGGGCTAAAGCCGAATGGCACGTACTTAAGAGGATTTAAAAGCTTAAGACATTGAAATATAACGTAAATTTCTAAGGAAGCCAAAGAGCCTTCGGGTAGTTGGCTTTTATTCGTATCATCCTTGATACTCACCTTCATCCATGAAGGTTTGCATTAAAATTCTTTCCAGAAGAATTTTTGCCAACACGTTTTAAAACCTGCGGTTTTATTGTTGACTAAACAGACTGTGAAAGT
>CAZLZZ010000224.1:0-3814 GCA_964564165.1 uncultured Alcanivoracaceae bacterium
CAATAAATTGAATTTATGTTAAAATATGCTTGAAATTCCCAGCGGGATGTTCAGTACCCTTTTTAATATATTTCATGATTTTCTCGGTCTACCGCGAATAATAAAACCCACTTTGATTTTTAGTTTAGACTCAATTTGTGACTTAAATTTGTTATTGCCAATAGGTGCTCCTGTTTGAGCACATCTTCTAATGTCATTGAGTGTTTTTTTATCCATAATACAAATTATAGATGACTGTCCTATGTATTTCTATGTACTATGTATTTTTCTATGTACTTTGTATTTTCAATCTTTATCTGCGTGAATCTGCGTCCATCTGCGGAACAACAAGCTTTTGATCTCAACTTTTCATTTTCAATTAATTCACAATTACCTAAAACTCTCATTCAAATCATCCATCACACTCGAACCCGGACAAACTTGATCCTGAGGCAAAGCATTCAATGATTCTTCAACACTATTAATTCTTGCATGGGTATCTTGATCGTCTTCATTTAAATAAATCAAACCAGTTAAAATTTTATTTTCTTCAGCCACAGTTTCGATTATATTCATCGCTTCTCTTTTACTGGACAAATCATAATCATGGGTATTTTTTTGGAGCAATAACTTGCTGCCATCGTGTAAAGTAACTTCTTTGCTGGTCCCTTCTGGGTGCATTATTTTTAATTCTTGCCTGTGTGGCACAAAATCAATGGTGCCGGTGGCATCAAGGTGATCACGGACATATTCATAACCTTTTGTAGAGGTGGGCGTGTTATTAAACGTGACACAGGGTGAAATGACATCAATAAAGGCAAAGCCCTGATGTTCTATTGCTCCTTTAATAAGCGGTATCAATTGATTTTTGTCGCCTGAAAAACTGCGTGCCACATAGCCGGCCCCTAATTGTAGAGCCAGTTGACACAAGTCTATGGCTGAAAATTGATTGGGAACGCCTTTTTTACCCGCAGAACCCATATCAGCGGTGGCAGAATCTTGTCCTTTGGTTAAGCCGTAACAACCATTGTTCATCACTATATAAATCATATTCAGGTTGCGGCGCACCACATGCGCGAATTGTCCCATGCCGATTGATGCGGTATCTCCATCACCAGAAACACCAATGTATTGCATGTTTCTGTTCGCCATATTGGCACCGGTCGTGACTGATGGCATTCTTCCATGCACCGTATTAAAACCATGAGCCTTGCCCAAATAATAGGTAGGTGTTTTAGATGAACAACCGATGCCTGAGGTTTTCACCACTTTGTGTGGCTGGATATTCATTTCAAAAAAGGATTGAACAATCGCCGCAGTAATAGAATCGTGACCACAGCCAGCACACAAGGTTGATAATGAGCCTTCGTAATCCTTTTTCTTTAATCCCAGTTCATTGGCCTGAGCTTGTGGATGTCTGAAATTGGGTTTAATATAACTCATTTTGTCACCTTGAGAATTTCGTCTGCAATAAATCGGGCTGTAATTGGCATGCCATCGATATTTAATATTTCATTGATTTGGTTGGGATCAATTTGTAATTCATTGACCAATAGAGATTTCATTTGTGCATCTCTATTTTGTTCAACAACAAATAGGGTTTGGTGAGATTGAATAAAGTCTGCAACTTCTGGTCCAAAAGGAAAGGCCTTTATGCACATTTCATCCGTTGTTATCCCATGAAAATTTAGCAGTTCCTCTGCTTCTTGAACCGCAAATGAACTGGTTCCAAAATATATCAGGCCAATTTCATTGCTGTGGTCATTGCTGTTGTCATTATTATTGTTAATAATCGCCTTGGGAACTAAGGTCTTTGCCGTATCCCATTTTTTAAGCAACCTAATCATGCCTTTTTCGTAAACTTTTCCATCCTCGGTATATACCGCATATTCATCATGAGAAGTACCACGTGTGAAAAACGCCCCTTTAGTTGGATGTGCGCCTGGGATTGTTCTAAAAGGTATACCATCGCCATCTACATCTAAATACCTGCCCCAGCGTTGTTTCTTCTTTTCCAGTCCTTCGTAGTCTAATACCTTGCCACGATCCCATTGGTAATTTTCATCCCATTCAAAAGGCTCACTCATGTGGATATTCATGCCTAAATCTAAATCTCTCATCATAATAACTGGGTTTTGCAGTCTTTCTGACAAGTCCATTCCTTTAATAGTCATATCAAAACATTCTTTGGGCTTCGCCGGAAATAACAAAACGTGTTTGGTGTCTCCATGAGAGGCATAAGCTGCAGACAAAACATCAGACTGTTGGGTTCGTGTTGGCATTCCCGTGCTGGGTCCGGATCGTTGAATATCGACCAAGAAAACTGGCACTTCTGCAAAATAAGCCAAGCCCAAAAACTCACTCATTAATGAAAGTCCCGGCCCTGATGTTGCTGTAAATGCCCTTGCACCATTCCATGCGGCACCAATTACAATGCCAATGGCTGCCAGTTCATCTTCTGCCTGAACGATGGCAAATTTGTTTTTGCCGCTTTTTTCACACTTGCGGTATTGATGACAATATTTTTCAAAAGCTTCTATTACTGATGTTGATGGTGTGATGGGATACCACCCAGCAACTGTTACCCCGGCAAATACTGCGCCAAGACCAATGGCTGTATTGCCTTCAACCATGATTTTATCACCAACCAATTTACGTCTGTGAATGTTTAACTCGCAGGTATCAGCAAAATGCTCTTTGGCATAGTCAAAACCCAGTTTTAAAGCCTTAATATTGGGCTCAATTAATTTGGCTTTCTTGGCAAATTGAATTTTGATTGAATCCTCAAAAACACTAAATTCCATATCAAACAAATATGCCAACGCTCCAACATAGATGATGTTTTTAAAAATTTGTCTTAAGCGAGGATTGGTATAATTTTCATTGCATATTTTGGTTAAGGGAATACCAATTTCAGTAACATCACTCCGCTTTAAGTGTGTAGGAAGCAACCGCGAAGAGTCGTAAAAAAAGTACCCCCCAGGATCCAGTTCATTGTAATCTTTTTCTAAAGTTTGACCATTGGTTGCGACCACAAAGTCATAGCCTTCGCGTCTACCCAAATAGCCTTTTTCACTTATCCTGACTTCAAACCAGGTAGGTAAACCTTGAATATTTGAAGGGAAAATATTTTTTGCAGATACTGGTACTCCTAAATTAAATACAGCTTTAGTAAATAGGTTGTTGGCTGATGCCGAACCTGATCCATTGATGTTTGCAAAAAGAATAACAAAATCGTTTGTTGCTTTTATTTTATTCATGGTCATCCAGCCTTTGCCTCGTGCAACAAAAATTTACGCATATCCCATGCCCCTGTCGGGCATCTTTCTGCACACAAACCACAATGTAAACAAACATTTTCATCTTTCACCATTACCCTTTTGGTTTTCAGTTCACCAGAAACCATTAAATCTTGCTCTAAATTAATGGCTGGGATTTTTATTTTTTGCCGCAAAACATCCTCTTCATCGTTCTGGATAAAAGTAATACAATCAGTGGGACAAATATCTTCGCAGGCATCACATTCAATACATAAGTCCTTTTCAAATACCGTTTGCACATCACAATTTAAACACCTTTGGGTTTCACGCAAAGCCTGCTGGATAGTAAATCCTTTTTCCACTTCAATCTTCCTATCTGAGAGTGCTAAGTCAGTATCTACCTGATCAACCACAAAACGCAAATCATCAGAAACAGGAGCGCTGTATAGCCAATCATGAAATCCCATTTTTTGACTGATTAAAGTGGTTCCAGGTGCGGGTCTATCTGATGTATCTAATTGGTTGCAATATTTATCTATAGAAATAGCCGCTTGATGTCCATGTGCTACCGCTGT
>CAZLZZ010000225.1:0-3738 GCA_964564165.1 uncultured Alcanivoracaceae bacterium
ATATCTTAATTAACTGCGTGTCCGATTCCATTGAGCCCCCATTGTCAGTTGCAGTAACTTCTACAAGATAAACATTGTCACCATCTGTATCTATAGGGGTTTCAAAGTCAGGTGCATTTAAAAAAGAAATCCCACCTGTTATAGAGTCAAGTGAGAACAAACCCATATCTTCTCCACCCGTAAGTGCGAAATTTGCTGTGTCATAATTTGGATCACTGTATTCTATTGCAAAAGTTTGTGTGGCATTCTCATCAAAAATAATTGATTTTGTCAGAATGTTTAACGAGCTTTCACAAACTCCTCCATCATTAATAGTCCAATTACTGTTAGACGTTATACTATTATGTGCTGTTTGCGCTGCAAATAAACAATAAACTGACTCACCTGCATCAAAAGCTCTTTGAGTTTTTAGGTTTTGAGTACTCCATCCAATTAAAAGGGCATCGTAATTAGGAATTGACAATTTTACACCTGTAAACATTTCATAAAACCCATAATTATTTCCAACATTCCAAGTACTTAAATTCTGATCAAATGAGGTGGCGTTTTTAAACATATAATTCATTTTTGTAACATTACTAGTATCCCAATTACTAATATTTTGATTAAATGCGGACGCTTGAAGAAACATGTAAGTCATATCTGTAATATTGTTAGTATTCCAATTCCAGTTAGCGCTTTCTGATTCAGCACCAACCGAGCTTGCTCCTAAGAACATAGCATAAAAACTAGTGCAATTTGATAAATCGGGTGTATCATTTGCCTTGTTTATAAGATTTGATGCAAACCTAAATGAATTTAACATACTTTGCCAAGGGTTCGTCCCCCACTGGTCAATTGAAATAATTTTTTGTTTATCTCCAGAAACTTTAATGGATGGGAATGTGCCCGTTATTCTTATTGTTTTTTCACCTATTATCGCAAAATCATGAGTAACAGAACCAGTAATACCAAATTCATCAAAGACACCATCATTATCCCAGTCCACATCGTACAAATAAGTGTAGGATGAGTTTGTGTAAATTGTAATTGAAGTATCATTGGATGATCCTGGATTATCGGTTTTCCAGGTGGTGACGAAGTGATCGGTTAATGCGGCTTGGGTATTGAATGAAAGCAGTATTAATAATATTAACAACAGTGGGGTTTTTAAGTAGGTCATGGGGTTTAAAAGTGTCCGTTTTTAAAGTTTTACAAAATTTGCGTGATTATAGCATAAAATAATACGGACTCGGGGCTTTAGCCCCGCTAATCAGGGCTAATTTGTTCTAAGTCCAAACGTCAATAAATAAGCCATTTGAGCTTTTAGCTCAACCTATTAAAATCAAGGACTTAGAGTTAGAACAAATTAGCCGTGCCCGCTAATCTATTGGCGAGACTAAAGTCCCGCGTCCGAAAGACCTTTCACAGTCTGTAAAACCAATATCGCGAAGAATACCTTCTTACTCACACAAAATTGTTACAAGTTATTTTCTGTAGTTTGCATACGGATCGTTCCCGCTTTTTTTCTTGGCTTTTGGTTTGTTTGTTTTGGCTGAACTATTGCCTACAGGCTTTCTGACATTTTTATTGTTGTCGTTGTTTGACTGGTTATTGTCGCTGGGCTTTTTTCTTGAGCGGCTTCTATTTCTAGAATCTTGATTTGAACGGCCTTGACCTTGTCTTGGGCCTCGTCTTTGACCTTGTTCGTTATTTGGTTTTTTCTTTTTCGGCTTTTTGGGTTTGATGGTCTTGGTATTTAAAGGTGCATCAGGCACATCGTGATCAGGTTCAAATCCATCAATAAGGGTACGGTCAATTTTTTTCTTAATCAAGCGTTCAATGTCTTGTAATAGTGGTGCTTCATCGGCACTGACCAATGATACCGCTTCGCCATTCGAGCCTGCTCGGCCTGTTCGTCCAATGCGATGTATATAATCTTCTGGCACATGTGGCAAATCAAAGTTGACTACATGTGGCAATAAATGTATGTCTATTCCACGGGCAGCGATATCGGTGGCTACCAAGACTTGGACTTGGTTGGCTTTAAAACTGGCCAATGCTTTGGTGCGTGCCGCTTGGGATTTGTTGCCATGAATAGGGATGGCACTGATGCCACGGCTATCTAAATATTTGGTTAATTTGTTGGCGCCATGTTTGGTTCTACAAAATACCAGTACTTGATTCCATTGGTTTTCTTTGATTAAGTAACTCAGTAAGCGTGATTTTTGTTTTTTATCAACAGGAAAGATACGCTGTTTAATGGCTTCAACTGTTGTGTTACGCGGTGTTACTGAAATTTCCACAGGGTCATTGACCAAGGATTTGGCCAGATTTCTAATATCTTGTGAGAATGTTGCAGAGAACATTAAGGTTTGACGTTTCTTAGGCAGTTTAGCAATTATCTTACGGATATCATGAATAAAGCCCATGTCCAACATTCTATCGGCTTCATCCAAAACCAATACTTCTAGGTTATCAAATTTAACCGCATTTTGATTGTGTAAATCCAATAAACGTCCTGGGGTTGCTACCAACACATCAACGCCCTTACGTAACTTAATCATTTGTGGATTGATCTTTACACCGCCAAACACAACCGTTGATCTAATAGATGCGTATTTTCCATAATCCACCACACTTTGATGAACTTGTGCGGCCAATTCTCTGGTTGGTGTTAATATTAAAACTCTTGCCTGATTAGGTTTAACCTTATTGCCTTTCAATAAATTACTTAATATTGGCAAAGTAAAACCAGCGGTTTTTCCAGTTCCTGTTTGCGCAGCTGCCATCACATCATGTCCTTCCAAGACTGCAGGGATAGCTTGTGCCTGAATGGGTGATGGTTTATCGTAGCCTTTTTGTTTTACTGCTTTTAAAACCAGCTCTGATAAGCCTAAATTATTGAAGTCCATGACTGTTCTCTATTGTGTGATTTGACTATTGGGTTGCGTAGCATACTGATTTTAACCCAAAAGTATATGTAATTGCTCAGTTAAACCGTTGTTAACCCTAGAATATACCAAGCTAGAAACAATATCTAGGTATATTTGTTCCAAAATTGTTTAGATGTAATCTGATGAAAGGCACCCGTAAAGGGTACCACTCCGATAAAACATTTTTTATCCTTCATGCCATCGATTATTAACCAATGATTGTATAATCTTTGATCCTCTGTGACCATAGATAGGATTTTTTTCTATCGCCAATTCGTCTGCCAATTTAATAGCAACTTGGGCTGGTGGGGCTTCTGTTGATTGCGATTGTTGTAGTACTCGTAATGCTGTTTGAAATACAGAATATTCAAAATCTTGATCCAGATGACGGTAAAAATAAGGATCGTTGTCAATGTAACCTGATTGTTCATCGGCACAATTAACGATTCCCATTCGATTAACCAAAAAATCTGGGACATAGGTGATTCCTCTATCGGCAATGGCTTGACCATCAAACAAGGAGTCTTTGAGTTGGTTGTTTGATGCTCCGCAGATAATCTTTGCATTGATTTGAGAAATGCTTTCACTGTTCAAAATAGCACCAGTTGCACATGGAGCCAGTATGTCACATTTTTCAAACAAGATTGAGTTGTCTGTAATGTCAACCAATCTGGTTTCTAGGTTTTTGTCGGCATATTTGGCTTTGACTTCACCAATTAAATCTGGGTTAATATCAACAGCGATAATTTTGGCCACATTGCGTTCAAACAAATAGCCCATCATCGGTTCTGCCACGTGACCCATCCCTTGAATGGCAATAGTT
>CAZLZZ010000226.1:0-3723 GCA_964564165.1 uncultured Alcanivoracaceae bacterium
GAAGAAATATTCACATGATGTGTAAATCGAATTTCAACTTTGAAATTCCCATTTTAAAAGTGGCTAAAAATGCCTCCAAGTTTATTAGGCCATTATAGGTAAGAATTTAGATTTGTTTGGATGTGATTTTTTCTCAGCTCTTAATATAGCGAAATGCATCCATATCAAAGAAACCGCAATAATAACCGACAGCAACATAAAGCAACTGGTCCAAACGCCTATATAATCATTCATCATGCCGAAGGTAATAGGCAAAATAAATCCGCCTAAACCACCAATCAAACCGACAATGCCACCAACAGATCCTACATTGTTAGGAAAGTAATGCGGGATGTGTTTAAAAATAGCGGCCTTACCTAATGACATAAAGAAACCAAGAACAATAGTTATGCTTACAAACAACCATAACGGAATGGTGATATTAAACTCAATAGGTCCATTTATTCCTGCAACCGTATAATCTGTAGCAGGGTAAGATAATACAATTGTACAAATCAAAGCCACAATAAAAGTCCAGTACATGATTGTTCTGGCACCAAATTTATCCGACAACCAACCACCTAAAGCCCTGAACACCGCTCCAGGTAACGCAAATGCCGTAGCCAACATACCAGCAGTTGCCAACTCCAAGCCATAAGCACCGACATAATATCTGGGCAACCACAAAGCCAAAGCAACATATGCACCAAATACAAAGAAGTAGTACAAAGAAAATCTCCATACAATCAAATGTTTAAGAGGCTTCAGTTGCTCCATAAAAGTCCTTGACTGTTGCTTAGCTCCAGAATGAGCCGGGTCGGTTTTACTAAACAAGAAAAACAATACCGCAGTTGCTGCCAAAACTGCTGCATAAACATAAACAACCGAGCGCCAAAGTTGGTAACCGCAGCACCTACATTGCCCGATCCAAAGATGCCAAGAGCTGTGCCTTGTTTGTTATCTGGATACCAAGCTGAAACATAAGCAACGCCTGCCGCAAATGAACCACCTGCCAAACCAAGACCCAATGCTCCTACTAGATACATTTCATAAGTATGTGCATAAGTTAAGAAAAAAGCAGCCAAAGCAGAAGTTAACATTTGTAGTGTGAAAATTATGCGTCCACCATATTGATCCGCCCAAATACCTAAAAATATCCGGCTAAGTGAGCCTGTTAAAATTGGCGTTGCCACCAAAAGACCAAACTGAGTATCGCTTAATCCCAGTTCATCTTTAATTTGTATACCAATAATTGAAAAGATAGTCCATACAGCAAAACACACAGTGAATGCCAAAGTACTGGTTGTAAGTGCTCTGGTTTGATCACCCGATGACACATTATCTAAATTTTTCATGATTACCTCGTAGATTATGAAATTTAATTTCAAAAATTTATGAGAGTATTTTATGTATTTATATATTTATTGACTTGACTTAAATCAAAAATCAAATTTTAGTGCAATAAATTTAATAACAAGTAAAATGTATCCATCATTAATTAAATCTTTATATTAATACCAATGAACCAATTGTTAGTTTTGCTTTGTCAATCCATCCACGCTTTTCAAAAAGAGCGAGGAAGCCTTTGTTTATGTTTGTCAACACAGGATGATTTTAGCCTTAACAAGCTCAAGCGTTGCTTCCAAAAAAGCAATCAGATACTTGATGAAATTCTTGCATACAAATTTACAAACCAAACCTCATTTGAAAAATACAACTCTGAACAAAAACAAAGCTACCATAAATTAGACAATATTTTCAATGGCTTCTTAACCAAAGCCACTTTTAGACAAAGCCTCAACACCATTGAGGATATTAAAAATTGTACATTCAATATATTAGATGTAACGCCGCTATACACTCACTCGATAATTATTCACTTAACCTATGTTCTCACCGAACTGGCTTTATTTGATGACAGTAATAATCCCTCTGAAATAAGTGCATTGTCTAACTTCGTCAATTGGAAAGAACGCATTGGACGGGAACGGGCCCTTGGGATTGTGGGTTTTGCCATGAATGAATTTGATTCAGAGCAATTTACCAAAGATTTTAATATTTTACTAAGTAAACAAAAATTGAACAAACGTTCATTCTTGGCATTAGCCAGCCAAAGACAGAAAAAGGTATTTGATGACAAGTTTATTAAAAATATTGAAATAGACTCGGTACACAAAAGAATGGAAGACAATGAAATCCCTAAGGTCAATGCAAAAAATTGGTTCAATTTAGTCACTGAAAAAATGGAAATGATGCACGCTATTGAAATTGAATTAATCAGCCAATTTAGTACCAGCAATATCCAAGCCATAAACACCTACCAAAACTTATTGGCTGATAAAGAGCGGTCGCTGGTTTTGGACTTTCCTTTTTTTAGAAATTTATCAGAATCTACCATTCATGAGCTGTTTAAACTCAGCAATTTAAAAACTTATAAAAAAGGCAGCTTACTGTTTCTTGAAGGAGAGCCCGCTTCTCGCATATACGTCATTTTAAGTGGCTGGGTTAAAATCTTTAAAAGCTCACCCAGCGGTGATGAAACTGTCGAACAAATGCTCTCAACAGGCAACTTAGTGATTGAAACATCTATTTTTACCAATGACAAATATCACAGCAGTGCCCAAATAAGCAACCAAGCCAAACTAATGTCATTCCCTGCATCAATCTACAGAAATTTACTCAACAAAGATTTGGCTTTGGCACTGAATTCATTAAAATATTTATCACAAACCTCAAGAACCTACTTAAATCAACTCGACAACAACCGCTTAAAATCTTCAAAAGAACGTGTCGGCTGGTTTTTACTCAAACAATTTATCGAGCAGAAAAACCCCAATACCATTTTATTGCCGTATGAAAAAACCATTATTGCTTCATTACTAGACATGAAACCAGAAACATTTTCTCGCTCACTTAAGTCATTCAAAGACAAAGGTTTATCAACAGAGAAACACCAAGTCCAAATAAAAACATTAAAGTATTGTGTCATTATTGTGATGCAAATTTAGCCACTCATTGCCATTTTAAAGACAAATATGACTGCAAATTCAAAAACCATTAATAATAATAATAATAATAACAAAAAAGCATTAATCAGTTATCAACAAGCACTTGAAATCATCCATTCAGTTGCAAACAAGCATTTAGATAACAGCGTTGAGTATATCAATTTAGTTGACGCAAAATACCGATTATTGGCAAGTGATATTTTATCGCCGATAAATGTACCATCCTTTAACAACTCTGCGATGGATGGCTTTGCTGTACAAACACACATTGTTAATAAGGAAATTGAAAAAACTGGCACAATTACACTGAAAGTTTCAGGAAGTATTCAAGCTGGAGACTGTCAGGATATTGATGCAGAAAACAAACATTTAGCTTGGGAAATCATGACAGGTGCTCCTGTTCCTGACTTGTTTGATGCCGTTATTCAAATTGAAAATGTAATTATTACCAAAAAAGATGACGATAAATACATCACCATTTCAGAAACAGTAAAAAAAGGCAGGAACATTAGAAAACTAGGAACTGATTATCAAATAAATCAATCAGTTACCAACAAACATACGATTATTCAAGCCCAACACATCATGGCTCTTGCTACGGTTGGAATAAAAAAAATTAATGTCATCAAACAAGCTAAAGTGGCTATTTTATCAACAGGAAATGAACTAGCAAAAAAATCTAGAAATACTCTTAATTCTGGCAAAATATTTAATTCAAACCAACCATTTCTCGAGA
>CAZLZZ010000227.1:0-3669 GCA_964564165.1 uncultured Alcanivoracaceae bacterium
CCCTGTGTCTTCCATTGGATTTCTTTATCGGTCACTTGGCGTTTAATTTCGGCTGGGGTTCCTGCTATCATTGAGCGGTTTGGAGCCTTGAAATTTGGTTTTATGTAGGATAGGGCGGCTATCATGCATTCGTCACCAATTTGAGCATTGTCCATAATAACCGACTGAATGCCGACCATGGTGTTTTTGCCGATGGTACAGCCATGAATCACTGCGCCATGCGAAATATGACCGTTTTCTTTGATGAGTGTAATGCCATTTGGAAAGCCATGGGCAATACACATATCTTGAAAGTTGACACCATTTTCGAGGATTATAGTGCCGTAATCGCCCCGTATTGATGCATTTGGCCCGATGTAACAGTTTTTGCCTATTTGCACCGAACCGATGATGACAGCTGTTGGGTGAATGTAGCTGCTTGGGTCTATCACGGGCTTTACCCCATCAATTTCATAGATATTTTTCATACAAACAAGTATAATCTTTAACCACTTAAATAACAAATTGTGAACATGACTTTTCAAACAATTAATTTTTCTATAACAAACAATATTGCCACCATTGAACTCAATCGCCCTGATAGACTCAATGCCTTTTCTAAAACCATGCACCAAGAGTTTTATCAAATACTCAAAGAGGTTGCACTCAACAGTGATTTGCGTTGTGTATTAATTACCGGAGCTGGGCGTGGGTTTTGTGCGGGACAGGATTTAGGCGAGCGCAAAACAGATAAGCCCATGGATTTGGGTGAAACCTTGGAAAAAGGCTACAATACCAATTTAAGGATTCTCAAAACCATTCGTACACCGATTGTTTGTGCAGTTAATGGTGTGGCAGCAGGAGCAGGAGCCAATATTGCTTTGAATTGTGATATTGTAGTGGCAACTGAGTCTGCCCGTTTTATTCAGTCATTTTCACAAGTAGGTTTGATTCCTGATTGTAATGGCAGCTGGATATTGCCTAAGTTAATCGGTTTGGCAAGGGCAAAGGCCTTAACTATGCTTGCTGAACCTGTTTCTGCGAGTGATGCTGTGAAAATGGGCATGATTTATGCCAGTTATGCGGATGATGAGTTTTCTCAATCCGTTGATAGATTGGTCAAGAAAATTGCCAATCGTCCTACTTTGGCATTGTCTAATACCAAAGAGCTTTTGGAAAAATCATACAGCAATACTTATGAGCAGCAGTTAGATGCAGAACGCGATGTTCAGCGAATAATGGGTTTGACTCATGATTTTAAAGAAGGTGTTGATGCGTTCAGTGAAAAAAGGAAACCTAATTTTAAGGGTTGTTAAGCAGTACAATACAACTCAATTCATGAACATTCAATCGATTAATATACTCTACAACAAGAGAATTAAATGTTAAATAAATTTACAAACATTGGCGTAATAGGTGCAGGTACCATGGGTATCGGCATTGCAGAAGTAGCAGCCAGTCAAAATCAACAGGTTTATCTTTTTGATTTAAACAATGAGTTTGCACATTCGGCGAAACAGACGATGACCAAACGCCTTGCATCGCGGGTTGCAAGAGGAAAAATTACTGAGCAATTTAGTCAGCAAGTCATCAACAATATTGTGGTGGTTGATGTGTTGAGCAAGTTTGCTGATTGCCAATTGGTGATAGAAGCTATTGTTGAAAACTTAGAAATTAAACAAAATCTTTTCAAAGAGTTAGAAGTAATATGTAATCCAGATACTTTGTTTGCAAGCAACACTTCATCTATTTCAATTACGGCAATCGCAGCACTTTTAGAAAAGCCTGAAAACATGATAGGTTTACACTTCTTTAATCCTGCTCCAGTAATGAAACTGGTGGAAGTGATTGCTGGATTAAGGTCATCTCAGTCCAGTCTAAATGATGGGATAGCCTTGTGCGAATTTTGGAATAAAACTTCTGTTTTGGCAAAGTCTTCTCCAGGTTTTATTGTCAATCGAGTGGCAAGGCCCTTTTATGGAGAAGCGTTAAAAATGCTACAAGAAGGTGTTGCCAAACCTGAAACCATAGATGCTTTGATGGTTGCAGCCGGTTTTAGAATGGGCCCATTTACCTTGATGGACTTAATAGGTATGGACATCAATCTTTCGGTCAGTGAAACTGTCTTCAAAAGTATGTATTATGATGCGCGTTATCGACCATCTTTGATTCAATCTGAAATGGTTGCTGCAAATTTATTGGGCAAGAAATCGGGTCAGGGTTTTTATAAGTATGATGGCTCGGATAAGTCCAAAGTTAATTATACAAGCAGGCAACAAGCCCCTGAATATGTGAGTCTATGCAAAGACAAAACAGACCTAGATGCTATCACAGAAGCCGTTAAATCCTGTGAGCATATTGGTGTTGCAGAACATGAAGGCGCGCCCAGCATGCAAGTAGGGGAGTGTGCTATTTTATTGAGCAATGGACAAACTTGTCATCAAAGAGTTAAATCTATCGGTCAAAAATACTTAGCGCAAATTGATTTGATGCTAGATTACAAAACTTGTCCCATTATCCACATTGCATTTGATTCGCAATGCCCAGAAGAAACCCAAAACCATATCATTGGAATGTCTCAAGACTTAAATAAACAAGTGATAGTGTGCAAAGATTTACCTGGGTTAATTGTCATGCGCACAGTTTGTTTGCTAATCAATGAAGCCGCAGATGCTATAGATAATGGTATTTGCTCAGAAGGTGATGTAGATTTGGCCATGCAAAAAGGGGTTAATTATCCCATTGGCCTGATTGCTTGGGCGCATAAAATCGGAATTAATCAGGTGGTAGAAACTTTGGACAACCTGCACCAATGGTTTGGCGATGATCGGTATAGAGTTTCACCTTGGTTGCGTAGACATCAAACGAACTCAGATTAGATGAAACAATCTTGAGTCAGTAATAGGGGAATAGTTAAGCTGCTGTCAGAAAGTTGGACTTGGTTGTTTACTCTGCTGCTATTTCTATAACAGTACCTTGATGAAAGTACATTTGCCAGCCATAAGACCTGTGATTTTCCCAAATTGAACTTCTTAACACAATATTTCTGTTTCCTTCTTGTTGTGTTTTATATACAACCTGAACCACACCTTCGCACAATATTCTAAGCTTAAATCCAGACAAAGAAATTTGGGTGTAATTTTTTTCTTTGGGCAAACTTTCTAAAATATCTGTTTTGGTATAAATATTGCCTGAGGCACCGTATTCTAGAAAATCATCAGACAACAAATGATTTAGAGCTTCTGTTGACCGACGAGTATCAGCTTGGAGTAACCTTTCTTCTAGGCCTTGTATTATTACTTCTAAATTCGTTGTTTCATTTGTCATATTGTTTCTCTCAATTGTTAATACGAATGCTTTGTAAGAATTATGGTATTAGAGTTTATAATTTCCATATCATAACCCCAGTAATCTGCTATATGTTCAAAGGTTTTATCACAGTAAAAACAGACATGAGTTGGGTCGTTTTTATAATGCCATGTAGCAAAACTCGTTTTATCAATCACCCGTTTCGTCATAATGCCAAGATACGCTTTCTCTTGAAGCATGTTAGTTAACAGGGTGATTTCTTTGTGCGGATGATACAAGTGTTCCAATACTTCTGTACAGGTAACAAAGTCATATTTTTGCTGTAATAACTCAGTGTGATTGGCATAGAAAATATCATAATTCACCACATCAAACCCCTGT
>CAZLZZ010000228.1:0-3617 GCA_964564165.1 uncultured Alcanivoracaceae bacterium
TATTAGAGCGATTAATAAATTATGAATCAGATGTACTGCGTTTTATGATGGATATAGATGTACCATTTACAAACAATCAAGGCGAAAACGATTTGAGAATGACAAAAGTTCATCAAAAAATATCAGGCTGTTTTAGAAGTTTTGAAGGTGCCCAGATATATTGTAGAGTTAGAAGTTATATTGGTACATGTAAGAAACAAGGGGTTTCTTCAAGTAAAGCTTTACGGATGTTGTTTGATGGAAGCTTCCCAGAATTAACAAAATAATAGCCTTTAATACGCTAAATAGTTACGAAGTTTATTAGAATTTTATTGGAATCATACTGAAATTATACTTGTTCTATCCACAAAGAATGAAATGTTTAAAACATGTTTAAACCTGATTTCAAGGTCAACTCTTGTGCTCAGTAAAATGCTGATGGATATTGAGGCTTCAAGTGGCTAGAGTTGATATAGCTCCTCAACTTGCCTTTTTAGATATGATGTTTTGACCTGTAGAGGCGGCGATTTATCGCGTCTTTTTTTATTTGTTGACTGTGCTTATGGTTAGAACGCGATAAATCGGCGTCTCTAAAATAATAGTCAGAGTTACACACAATTGAATGATACAAGGAAAGGCTTCTTGTTGTAGCGGGAATCACGGGTGAACAATTACCCAGAGGTTTCTTTTGGATCCAAAGCATCCCGCATGCCATCTCCTATAAAATTAAAGCAAAACAAGGTGATGGCTAAAAAACTGGCTGGGAATATTAACGACCAAGGGGCGATTTCCATGTCTTGTGCTCCTTCATTGACCAGTGCGCCCCATGAGGTATAAGGTTCTTGCACGCCGAGTCCTAAATAACTCAAAAATGATTCAACCAAAATAACTTGCGGTATAGTGAGTGTAATATAGACGATTACCACGCCCATTAAGTTGGGTATGATGTGTTTGAAGATGATTCTTGGTGTGCTGGCTCCTATTGCTACAGCTGATTCTACAAATTCTTGCCCTTTTAAACTGAGTGTTTGCCCGCGCACAATGCGGGCCATGTCTAACCAAATATAGCCGCCGATGGCAGCAAAGATCAAGAACAAATGCTGCCCAAAAATCACCATCAACACAATCACCAAAAACATAAAGGGCAAGGCATACAAAATATCCACAATTCGCATCATAACACTGTCAACTTTACCGCCCATATAACCAGCGATAGAACCATAAATCACCCCTATAACCAGACTAACCAAAGTAGCAAGCAGACCAACCATCAACGAGATGCGACCACCGTACAATATCCTGACAAACAAATCTCTGCCCATCATATCGGTTCCGAAATAATGCCCAGAAGCAAAATCTGGAGGAATCGACATATGTTCCCAATCAATAGTGTCAAAGTCATAAGGCGAGAATAATGGCCCGAAAATTATTAAAACCACCATGATGAATAGCAATGCTAAGCTGCTTATTGCTAACTTGTTTTTCTTTAAGCGTTTCCAAGCGTAATACCACGAAGTTTTACCATGCTCATCTTTGTCGGTTGACAGGTTGGTCATTTGATTGACCATTTGATTGGCGTTCCGCTTGCTAAAATTGACCATTATTGATTGTCCAAGTGGATTTTCGGATCAAGATAGGCATATAAGATGTCAACTAGCAGATTAAACAGCACAATCAACACGCCCATGAAAATAATCACACCCATTACCAAGGTATAATCACGGTTCAAGGCTCCTTGCACAAAATAGCGACCCAAACCTGGCACGCCAAATATTTTTTCAATCACAACTGAACCGGTTAATATCCCTGCAGCTGCAGGACCAAGATAGGAAACTACTGGGAGAAGTGCAGGTTTGAGCGCGTGTTTGACAACGGTTTGAAAGGTGGATAATCCCTTGGCTTTGGCCGTGCGAATATAATCTGATTGCAAAATTTCAATCATAGACCCGCGCATTAGTCTGGCAATATAAGCAATATACCGCAAGGACAATGCCAGCACTGGCAAAACCAAGTACTGCCAATGTCCATCGCCCCAGCCACCCGCAGGAAACCAGTCGTAATATACCGCAAAAAATAAAATCAACAAGGGAGCAACCACAAAATTGGGGATCGATATACCTAACATGGCGGTTGACATCAAGGCATAATCCACCCAAGAGTTTTGTCTAACGGCAGCAAAAGTACCTAGTGTTACTCCTACAATCAAGGAAAAAACCAACGCCAAACCACCGATGGTTAATGAAATAGGAAACCCTTTGGCTATTAATTCAGTAACCGTAAAATCTTTGTATTGAAAAGAAGGACCAAAATCGCCTTGAAGTATATCGCCCAAATAGCGAAAGTATTGTTGGTACAACGGTTCATCTAAGTGATATTTGGCTTCTATACTTTTTTGAATTTCTATCGGCAGATCCTTTTCTGAATCAAATGGCCCACCTGGAGCCACTCTAATCAAAAAAAACGCCAGTGTCACCAACATAAACAATGTCGGTATTGCGCCTAATATTCGTTTAGCAATATATTTAAACAATGATTTTACCTATTGCCCAAATCCCGATACACCCTAATCCCGATATAGACAAGTATCATTTGCAACGTGGCTTTTTACCCGCGGACAAAGCCAACTGTTGCAATTGTTTTGCATGTGGCATATAGGCTGTTAATTTTTCAATCCTATTATCTGGACTGGGATGTGTTGACATGAACTGTGGAGGATTGTTCCCACCGCTGGCTTTTGCCATGTTTTGCCATAAGTTGACACTTTGACTGGGATCAAATCCTGCTCTTGCCATCAGGTCAATGCCATACAAGTCCGCTTCTCTTTCGTGAGTGCGGCTAAATGGCATCAACACGCCAAATTGTACTCCTAGCCCCAAAGCTGACATCAATACTTTTTGTTGCCCTGATGAATCCATCTTACTGCGACTAATCGCATCGGTTGCTTGCAATGCTACTTGCAAGCCCATTTGTTGGGAAACCCTTTCTGCACCATGTCGAGATAAGACATGTGCCACTTCATGTCCAACAATAGTCGCTAGTTGGTCTTGATTTTTGGCTACTTTTAATAGACCTGTGTGTACACCCATCTTTCCTCCTGGCAAAGCAAAAGCGTTGGCACTATCGTCTTCAAAAACTATGATTTCCCATGGCAGTTTTTTCCAATTAACCGGCAATTCGTCGATAATGGCATTTGCCACGCATTCAACATATCGGCGTGCTTTGTAATTTTTTGAAACCTTTGCCGATGTCTTCATCTTTTGGAAAGAAGCAATGCCCATCTGGTTCATTTGGTCATCGCCAATCATGATGAGTTGTTTCCTGCCCATTGGCGAGGTGGCACAAGCCGAAATAATTAATGTGGCAATGAGTAATAACAATACGCTGGTTTTCACTATGAACTCCTAATTTGATAAATCAATAATATTGTATACAAACAACAATGTCTTTCCTATCAATTTAGGGCAATCTAGTTAATTTGTAGTTTTAAACATTAAGAGTTATAATCTATAGGCTGAATAATTCAGCATTAAACAATCAAAAAAAGGGTGAAATATTATGGAAAGTTTAATTCCAATGTTAATCAACCTAGGAGCTTGTCCGAGAATAGGAATCGTCATGAAGGAAAGCTGGATTTAGGG
>CAZLZZ010000229.1:0-3496 GCA_964564165.1 uncultured Alcanivoracaceae bacterium
CTATTGAAGATGGTGGCGTGATAGTGGCGGTGGTTAATTTTCAGGAAACTTTAGTAACAGATATTGATAGCAACAATGAACAGCCCCAAGCAATGGTTGATCAATTAGTTAGTAACACTCAAAATGAACTAACATTTAGATCTAGTAAAATTATTTCTGAATATATGGGTGCAAAAAATAAATCACGGTATTGATTATCGAAGATAATTTAGATATGCAAAGCCATATAGGAAAAGTTCTCAAAGCACGATTTAATTGTCTATTTGCCGACAGGGGTAGAGAGGGTATTGGTAAAGCCTTAAAGACAGTACCAGACATAATTATTTGTGACGTCATGATGCAGGGAATGGATGGTTATCAAGTAACTAGAATTTTAAGGCATGATGCCAGAACCTCTCATATTCCTATCGTTTTATTAACTGCTCTCAATACTAAGGAAAGCAGAATTAAGGGCTGGCGTGAAAATATTGATACTTACATTGCAAAACCATTTGATGCCACAGAATTAAATATACAATTAGATAGTATTATAACAATTCGTCAAATATTGCAAAAGAAAACTAATCAAGCGATTAAAAGCAATAGTTCGTTGCAAACATTAGATCTGTCTCAACAAGATTTAAAGTTTATCGAAAAACTTCAAGATGTTATCGGCCGTTATTACGGCAATGAATATTATCAAATAGCTGATTTAGCAGCAAAAATGGCTGTTAGCGAAAGACAACTACAAAGAAAGATAAAGGCACTTATCAACGAAAAGCCAATGGATATGTTAAGGGGCTATCGTCTAGAGAAGTCAGCAATAAAACTCAAAAACGGTTATCAAGTAGGGATAGTTAGTGATGCCTGTGGGTTCAGTTCAGTTTCGTATTTTTGTCGTTGTTTTAAGGAAAAATATGGTGTTACTCCTAAGGCCTATCAAACGTTGAATAAAAAGTAAGCTCCTAGGAGTTTGTGCTATAATCGTGTTTTCTATATCGGGATTATGGTATATCGAAATTTGCGCATTAAATCAAATCAGGTTTTTTACTAGCGGGATCAGTTATTCTCTGACAACATAATGACTAATACTGCAATCGACAGATTATTACACCCAACATCGGCGATTGAAACTGATATGGGAACTCACAGAAAGAAGAATCACAAAGATATAAGATAGGAAAACTATGAAAATTTTAATAAAGATAAGCATTGTAACTATATTGACATTAAAGCAATTAACAAGTTATGCGGCGCCGGGAAACCCCGTACTATTGTTTTCTGATTTAATCTCAGCACCTGCTTCAGGCTGGAGTAACGCCAGCCCTAATAAAGGTGCAGTGATAACAATTTGGGGCCGTTATCTTCGTGCTGATCGTGATACTAGTTTTGTCACAGTAAACGGTGTGCAGTTGCAAGCAAACTCAGATTATTTGGATGCTTGGGGAAAATACAATAATCCCATACCATTCCTACAAACAATTACTTTTCAATTGAATGACTCAATGACAACAGGTGAAGGCACTATTTCGGTGACAGTCGGTGGCATCACCTCCAACTCAATCCCTTTTCGAATTAATAATTCCTCTATATTCTTTGTGGATGATGTTACTGGTACAGGTACGGGAACTTTTCTAGATCCATGGGGAGAGTTAGGGATTGACAATATGGTTGACGCTATGACACCAGGAGACGTGGTTTATTTTAGAGGTGGCATCTATGATGTGGCTTATAACGGGGGCAAATCACCAATATGGGTCAGATCAACTGAACCATCAGGCACGATACAAGACCCTATTGCTTACGTTGGATACCCAAACGAAGATGCTTATATGGACGGAATAACCAATGGGGATACCACAAATTTTAATAAAGGTATAAAGATTGACGCTAAATATTACACTATCTCAAAGTTTAGAGTTTCTGCAGTAGGCAGTGGTATAAGTGTTAACAGTTATAGCCGAATAATTGGCAACGATGTCGTTGGTGCAACTCAATTTGTTGCTGGAATAGGAATCATTGAAACAGAATCTAGCGGGGTGAAAATCTATGCAAATACTGCACATGGAGCAAGGTCGTTAGATAGGCTAGACCATTCGATATATTTATCTGGATGCCAAGATGAAGAAGGTGCTGACGTTGCCTATAATTACTCTTATGACAACTATTTTGATAGAGGCCCTCATTTTGTTGACAATCATCAGGTAAATAGATGCGCTTCAGATGTTTATATGAAATCTAATCATTGGCATCACAATGTTATTGTTTGTGGCGAAGATGAAACGGCTACTGGTGGTGTAGACAACAGAAGTCGTGGCATAGGAATTTTCGATCTGTCTTGGGATGTTGGAGACGCAAATGAACCAGAACCTGCGTATGTATATAACAATATATTAATTGGCTGTGGCAAACAGGGCCATGGAGCATTGTATCACAATAATGGACATGCTAAATTCTTTAATAATACGTTGATTAACTCCAAAGGCATAGGAATTCAAGTAACAGGCGGGCTTGCTTTAACTACCGAAATAAAAAACAATGTATTTAGTCATGAAGCGGGCATTAGTGATAATTATGTTGATATTACTGGGAACAGCATTCCTGATGTGAGTAACAACTCTTATTTTGGGGGCACTTCTTCTGCTTATGTTGGTGACTTGAATCCAATTACCTCTGACCCACAAGTGATCGTTAACTTATCTCCAGTTTTTCCACTGACTATCTCTGAAACCAGCCCACTAATCGGCGCAGGAAATCCTTCTGTGTTGAATACAGTAGTCATAGATGATTTTTATTCTATCGTTCGCCCCAACCCTGTGGGGGTTGGGGCGGTTGAGTTTTTAATGGTTTCTAGTGAAGGTGTTTTTGCTAATGGGTTCGAATAAAAGCTTTATTCTGATTTTATGGCGTGCAGTTTTGGCAAAGGTTTTTATATAGAGTCATTTTTATATTACCCTAATTTCAAACAAAAACAAAATAAAAAGGACATCCATCATGTTTTACTTGGGTTTGTTATTCGTCGCTACTTTTGCAAAATTGGCCAAAGCATTGCTGATTTTTTCTAAAACTTTATCACAGCCTTGCATATCATGGCGATTTGCTAAATATTTTGGATTGTTGTAGGCATAGCGAACTTGTCCATCTTCACCTTTCCAAATAAGTGCTTTTTGTGGTAAATAACAATGAAAAGGATCACAATGAAAAGGACATCCATAATATTTAATAACGATAATTCTAAATTCTTACTTCATTAATTTACTTGGAACAATCTCTTGATATTAGGAAAAAGCTTTTATGTTAGATTTTTTGTAACTATTTAGCGAGTTTAAACTCATTTATGTAAGTTGTTGATTTATAAAACTTTAAAAGCATGGATTCTTTCGGGAGTTTACATGGACGTATTTACGCGTCCTTATAAATCAATAACTTACAGCTAATTTTAAGAATACGCTAAATAGTTACGATTTTTTAGTTTATTATCTTGGTTTTTGTGTGATGCTGTCAATTTACGACAATA
>CAZLZZ010000230.1:0-3439 GCA_964564165.1 uncultured Alcanivoracaceae bacterium
TAGAGCCGTTTCAAAAATGTTATTTGTTCAAATTGGTTGATTTTTGATGCTCCAACTAACCAGAATTTATTAGTATTATCGGCATGAATATCCATACTGCCGTAGTTGAATTTATTTGTATGTTCTTTCATGCGTTTCACACCGATTTTTTTGGCGATTTCTTGATAGCAGGGCACGCAAGAATAATGAAAAGCCTGTTTAAAAGTTAAATCTTGTTGCCAAATTTTAAACATCCTTTTTTCGCCATTCCATTTGAATAAGGTGTTTTCATCATCAACAATGCCCAATTCTAAAGCGATTAATGAATGGGGGATTTTATAGGTCGATGCCGGAATACGGCCAATTTTTGCCCATAAAAAATCATTAGAATAGTAAGTGTTCTTGTTTGAGTCATAGATAAGAATAGAACCTTCAATGTCGGTGTCTGAGTTTAAAGCATTAAATACAACAGAATATTCAACAGGAATATGGGTTGGTTTAATAAAATTTGTGGCTTTTTGTGATTGGCATGAGAGTATCAAGACAATACATATAGTTAAGAATAATATCCGCATAATAATTTAATGTTTAGTTGTATCATACAATATTATCATTAAATAATCGATTCTAATTCAGAATCGGTTAAAATGACGGGCTTTGATAGATATAAATTACAATCAGACGACATGCAATTTAAATTAAATAAAATCGATGCCACAACATCGGGTGCTAGAAGAGGGCAGCTTACTTTTGATAGAGGTACAGTAGAGACACCTTGCTTTATGCCCGTTGGTACTTATGGAACAGTAAAAGGCATGACTCCAGAAGATGTTAAAGCCACTGGAGCTGAAATTATCTTAGGCAATACTTTTCACTTGATGTTGCGCCCAGGTACAGAAGTGATCCAAGCACATGGTGATTTGCATGATTTTATGCACTGGGATAAGCCAATATTGACTGATTCTGGTGGGTTTCAGGTTTTTTCTTTGACTAAACGGCGAAAACTAACCGAAGAGGGTGTGACTTTTGCCGCTCCGGTTGATGGTCGCAAAGTGTTTATGGGGCCTGAAGAATCTATGGATGTACAATCAAAGCTGGGTTCAGATATTGTGATGATTTTTGATGAATGTACACCTTATCCAGCCGATGAAAGAACCGCTGCGGAATCCATGCGTTTATCGCTGCGTTGGGCCAAGCGTTCCAAAGATGCTTTTGTTGCTAACAACAATCCCAATGCCTTATTTGGCATTGTGCAAGGTGGCATGTATGATGATTTACGTCAGGAATCCACTCAAGGCTTAATTGATATTGATTTTGATGGATTTGCAATTGGTGGATTATCAGTAGGAGAGCCTAAAGATTTGCGTGAACAAGTTTTAAAAACAACCACACCTTTATTGCCCGATGATAAACCACGGTACTTAATGGGAGTAGGTAAGCCTGAAGATATATTGGAAGCAGTAAAACTCGGAATTGATATGTTTGACTGTGTGATGCCAACCCGCAATGCACGCAATGGTCATTTGTTTACATGGGATGGGGTGATAAAAATCAGGAATGCTAAATATCAACTTGATACAAAACCTCTGGATAAAAACTGCGCTTGTTATACCTGCAAAAATTACTCAAGGGCTTATTTACGACACTTGGATAAGTGCAAAGAGATACTAGGTTCTCATTTAAATACTATTCATAACTTGTTCTTTTATCAGGATTTTATGCAGCATATCCGCAAAGCTATTGAAGAAGATAGGCTGCAAGAATTTTCTAATGAGTATTATGCGAACCTTGGTTAATTATTAAAATGCTAGCCATGAAATAGAAGCAACGTAAGGTGGGCTTTACCTGAATGGCGCTTACTTAAGAAGATTTAAAAACTTAAGACATTGAAATATAACGTAAATTTTCAAGGAAGCCAAAGAGCCTTCGGGTAGTTGGCTTTTATTCATATCATCCCTGATATTCACCTTCATCCATGAAGGTTTGCATTAAAATTCTTTCCAGAAGAATTTTTGCCAACACGTTTTAAAACCTGCGGTTTTATTGTTGACTAAAGCCAACTACCCGATATGAGTTCTTTTTAATTAAAAAACTTGCTTTAAGACTGGTTAAATATTTCTATATATTTCAACGAGTTACTTCTTAAGCAAGTGCCATTCGGGTTTTATCCACTAATTTAGAAACCTTGGTTAATATAAGGTTTTATACATTATCCATGGTGGGTAAAACCCACCTTACAACTTTAACGGGACACTTATGAAATTAAATCAGACTCAGAAATTTATTTACAAAATTCAAAACCAGTGATTTGGCGAAATCCTTATCAACCGACCCCAATGATAATTTTCCTGAAGTTTTCGCGACTTCAAGAATGATTGCTATCATGGAGCTAACAGCAGCTCGATTGATGAAAAGTGAGCTAAATGATGGAGAATTATCTGTTGGGGTGCTGCTACACCCCGTGATCAGGAAGTGACGGTGGTTGCGACTTTTACTGGAGTGCAGGGCAATCTTTATCAATTTGATGTTGAAATGTTTGATAAAGGTGGCAAGGCTGGATATGGGAGTCATACTCGCGCAATAGTAGAAACTGCTCGATTGGTAGAGGGTGCTAATCAAAGGGTTAAATAATAAAGACTAAGGAGTTTTACACATTAAAAGCTTGTGCCTAACGGCTTGTTTTTGTTATCGGGATTAGGGTTATACCTAAGCCTCTGATATACTGTTCCTAATATATAAAATTTTCAATATTTTACGAGGTTTACCATGAAGTTTATTAAAAATATATCAATAGCAATAGCCCTATCTTTGCCTTTTATGACAATTGCTAAAGAGCCAGTACTTGCAGCAACACCAGCACCACCACCAATTAAAGTCGAGTTGTCGTGGCAAGCCACAGAAGTTGCAGAGGGTTTATACATGTTAATGGGAGTTGGTGGTTTTACGGGTGGAAATCTTGGACTTTCTATTGGTGAAGATGGAGTGATTTTGATTGATGATGCGATGCCTTCATCATTGGATATTATGAATGAAGCCTTGGCAAATATTACTCCCAATGATATTGATTTTTTGATCAATACCCATGTACATGGTGATCATACTGGCAATAACGAGACATTGGGAAACAAAGGTGTGCATATTGTTGCACACGAAAACTTACGCAAGCATTTACTCAAAAAAGGCGTAACCAATGCTCAAGGCAAACAAGTTGATGCACCCAAAAGTTCATTGCCTGTGATTACCTTTTCTAAATCAATGGATTTTCATTTAAATGGCATCAATGCCCATATCTTTCACGTACCACATGCTCATACTGATGGTGATGCGGTCATTCATTTTACCGATGTTAATGTGATACATATGGGTGATGTTCTATTCAACAAAATGTTTCCTTATATTGATTTTAACAGTGGTGGTTCTTTAGATGGATATATTGAAGCACAAAAAACAGTATTGGGTC
>CAZLZZ010000231.1:0-3413 GCA_964564165.1 uncultured Alcanivoracaceae bacterium
TATCGACTAAAATGATGTCAAGAATTTTTTTTAAAACACGCTAAATAGTTACGAATAAAGTTTGGAACCATTAGAGAGAATTATTTTGATTTAATTCTCTCTAAAATCCGGGCTCTTGCTTCAATCAAAATAGAGTTTTTATCTAATCCATTTACTATGTCTTTGGCGACTTGTTTAGGGCCTTGTTTGCCCCAAGATTTTCCTCGGATAAAATATTCCTCGGCAATTTTTCCCACCAAATAAGTAGCATAGTAAGCCAGTGCACCTTGGGCTCCTGCGGTTAAGGTTGTGGACAGTCCTGCACTGACAGTTTTTAGTGCTGATGACAATAAATTAATCCCCCAAACTGCTCCCATCAATGCGGCAATTTGCGCCATGATGGTGATGGTTAATTTACTGGCTTCTTTGCCAACAATCGGCAGTCCATAGACTTGTGACAATTGGCGAATCATCGCCACATCTAAACCCGCGGCTATTAATAAATCTGCAACAGGTATGGGATTGAATGCCACGCCAATGCCTTTGGCTATGCTGTAAGTGGTGACCACTTTATCAGCGGCACTGGCACGCAGCTTGGTGACTTTCTCGGCAATTTTTTGACTGATTTCGCCTGCGAATATACTGGCATTTAGTGCCGTTAGTGTTTTGCCATCTTGTTCTAAAATATCCCAAATGCGTTGCTTTACCTGCAACACATCGACTTCAACGGCTATTTTTTCTCTGGTTTGTTTACCGTTGGCATCTTCTTTGATGAGCAATCCAGGGATGGGAGCAGCACTTGAGGTTACAACATTGTTGACTTGAATAATGTCTTTGGTTTTGTCAGTTAGTGACCGAATCAAATCCGAGATTTCATCATCCGTGTACAAGTCTATTTTATTCAACACCAAAATAATTTGCGTATTGGGTTGGGCTATTTGCTTTAATTGTTGTAACTGAGACTGGGTTAAATCGCCATCGACTACAAACAAGATAATATCGGCTATTTCTGCTGCTTTGTGCGCCATTATTTGGCGTTGTTCACCGGCCACTTCGTCAGTACCTGGTGTATCAATAACGACCATATTGTGGTCTTGGTATTTATTCCATTCTGTCGATTGTTGGGTCTTGGTTTCACCATGCAGTGGACTGGTAGAAAACTGTTGTTTGCCGATTAGTGCATTTAGTAGAGATGATTTGCCAGAACTGACTTTGCCAAAAGCAATGATATGTACTTGTTGATTTTCCAACTTATCAATTAATAGTTGGATTTGTTGGTATTCGTCATTTAATTGCAGGCGCACTGTGGCAGGAATGTGCGAATCATTCAGCAACTCCTTTAAACTGTCTAAGGTTTTATCCGTAGCAGAAGGTTTGTCATTGGCTTTGGCTTTGGATCCAATATCAGGTTTAGTTGATTTTGAGCGCTGTTTTCGCCAAATCTTTCGCCAAATCTTTTGCCAGTGTTTGTGCAGGTCCAAGTAGGTTTTCCTCAAATTTTTGTTTGGTTGCTTGGGCATCCAACACGCCCAATGTTGAAACCGATTCTAACACAGCGTTCCCCAATGCATTAAATATCATGCCATAAGAAACCGCATGCGTGATGCCACCCGCAGCAGTGCCAATGCCAGGAAATGACTTCATGGCATTGCCCGCTACCGCTAAAATTAACGAAACAGAGGTTTTTAATTTGCCACCTGTCATGCGAATAACATCATCAATTTCCATAGACTTTGGTGAAATTTCATATAACTGACAGATACTCTGCACCATTTTTGTGGCCAATGTGCCTTGAATCACCAAGTCAGAACCTGGTGCCACAGATGCCATCGCTCCAAATACCGCTTTTTTGGTATAATTATTGATGATTTCTTCGGCTTTTTGTCGGTTAAATTCGAGCTGAGCTTGGGTTAGTTTGTTTTGCGCCAACATTAACATAGATGCATCACGAAAACGGTTAAGAGTTTCAGGGTTATTTGCCACTACTTTTTCAATCGCCTTTAATAAGGGTTGAATATTGGCATTGCGTGCTTGTACTTTCTTGCGTCGATTGCCTTTGGCATCTTGGTATATAATTGTTTCGAACCCGCCTGTTGAAATCAAAGCCACGGGGTGTTTTTTATTTGTTTTATTTTTAAGCGCATTAACAATTTTCACCTGTTCATCATCAGCATATCTATCTGACTTGTTTAAAGCAATGACCAAAGGTTTTTTGGTGTCTTTGAGTTTTGAAATAACCCGCATTTCAGTTTGGGTTAAATCTGAATCGGTTAAGAAAACCACTACGTGTGAACGCAAGGTTTCATCAATGGCCAATGTTTCAATTTCAGCATCAAAATCATCTAGGCCAGGCAAATCAATAATGGCTAAATTTTTGTATTGATAAACCTCAATGGTTTTGGTAGTACCCGATAAAACATGGGTTTGTATTTGTTGTTCTGGTAACAAGGCTTTAATGAAACTACTTTTGCCTGAAGAGACCGCACCATAAAGGGCTATATAAAAAATTTCTTTAGAGCGTCTTTTATCTAACTCAATCAACTCAGCTTGAGCTTGATCTATATCCACACCGCGTTGTGCTTGAAATTCTATACTGTCACGCAATGAAGATTCGTCAATAGGTTTAAGTTTTACGACAATCGATTTGGGCTTGATCAAGATAAAATACAAATAAACCCCAAAAGCTGCCACCAACATAATCACCGTTGAATACAAAAACGACACCCAAAGCGGCGCTTCTTGAAGATAATGCCAAATGCTTAACAACTTTTCAGTCAGCATCAACACCACAAACAAAGCAATGACAACAACAAATGCCACAATAATGGTTAGGATTGATTTTGAGTTAAATTTCAAATAGTCTAATAAAGGTTAAAACACTATTATGTGGGTAATGGCGCTGAAATAAAAGGGTAAATAGTCATGAGTTTTTGTTTATTATGTAATTGTCACCTTAACCCAAAATTTCCACCAAGGTTTTTCAGTTATATATTTTTCATTGGGCCTGTACCAATAAACGTGTTTTTTGAAATGTTCATAAGTTTCATTTGAATCAAATGTTGTCGAAATTACTCCTTTAGTTTTATTAGAAATTTGAGTTGATACCTTTGTGTTTTTTTCTAAAATGAGGCGACTAAATAAATTATCTATTTTGTAATAAGCAGACCTATCTTCAAATATTTTTGGTCTTTGGTAGTGTACACCAATACCATGCCCATTATTGGCCAGTCTGATATATTCATCAATGTGTTGTTTTGTAATCATCGTGCAAGTTTAAATTCAATTAGTTTAATTAGTTGATAGCTTGTCTTACTCTTTTTAAATTTCTGTACTTTTATTGCAATTACAGCTTCCTTGTCAAATTTTCCATCACTAGAGTCTAGTACTGCAATTAATAAGTCCTGTCTAATATTTAGCACATCAAGGGCTTGCCC
>CAZLZZ010000232.1:0-2476 GCA_964564165.1 uncultured Alcanivoracaceae bacterium
TTCACCTTAACCATGCCAATCTACTTGTTCAAGAAGCACTCTTACGGGTAGCTAGCTTTAACCAACCAATAAAACCCTTGGTTTCACAGCATGTTGATAATTTCTTAAGTATACCAATGTCTTGTGCTATCATCACGCTCTCTATATCGAATATTAGATGAATGCAAAAAATTAAAAATTACATAGACGGTGAATTAATCGCTCCGCACATGGGAAGTTATTTTGATAATATCAACCCTGCAACAGCAGAAGTTTACAGCCTTATTCCCGATTCTGATGAAGATGACCTAACTTTGGCTGTCTATGCGGCAGAACAAGCACAGGACAGATGGGCCAACACATCAACCGAACAAAGAGCAAAAATACTCTGTGATCTTGCCGATTTAATTGAAGCCAATGCCGACAAGTTGGCATTAGCGGAAGCCATCGACAATGGCAAACCCATAACTCTGGCAAAAGACGTGGATATTTATCGTTCAGCTGCCAATATACGCTTTTTTGCCCATGCTTGTACTCAGTTCTCCAGTGAATCACATAGCATGGGAAATATAGCCATCAATTATACTTTGCGTGATCCGATTGGCATTGTCGGATGTATATCCCCTTGGAACTTACCTCTGTACTTATTTACTTGGAAAATCGCACCTGCTCTAGCATCGGGCAATGTTGTTATTGCCAAGCCCTCTGAAATCACACCCATGACCGCGTATTTGTTTTCAAAGTTGTGTATTCAAGCAGGTTTACCTGCTGGTGTGCTCAATATATTGCATGGCACAGGACCCAATATTGGCGCACCCTTGGTTGCGCATCCAAAAATCAAAGCCATCAGCTTTACTGGAGGTACATCTACCGGTGCTCACATAGCCAAAGCAACGGCAGGAATGTTTAAAAAACTTTCATTAGAATTGGGTGGCAAAAACCCTACTGTCGTATTTGCCGATTGTGATTTTGACGACATGATAAAAACCGCAGTAAAAGCCGCTTTCTCCAACCAAGGGCAAATTTGTTTGTGTGGCTCACGCATATATATCGAACGCCCAATTTATGAAAATTTCAAACAAGCTTTTGTAGAAAAAGTTGAAGAAATTAAAATTGGCGATCCTTTAGAAAAAGACACCCAACACGGTGCTTTGGTTTCTCATGAGCACATGAAAAAAGTTTTATCGCATATCAAATTGGCACAATCAGAAGGTGGCAAAATTTTAACCGGTGGCAAACAAGTTAAACTTGAAGGACGTTGCGCCAATGGTTATTTTGTTGCACCCACCATCATCGAAAACCTCGACAACAACTGCCGAACCAACCAAGAAGAAATATTCGGTCCAGTATGCACCATCATGCCCTTTGATACTGACCAAGAAGCCTTAGAACTGGCAAACGGCACCGAATATGGATTAGCAGCAAGCATCTGGACCAATGACCTCAAACGCGCCCACCGCATGGCAAAAAACATCGAAGCTGGGATTGTCTGGATAAACTGTTGGCTGCTGCGTGATTTAAGAACCCCTTTTGGCGGAGTCAAAAGCTCAGGTGTTGGTCGCGAAGGCGGTTTAGAAGCCTTGAGGTTTTTTACTGAACCTAAAAATATTTGTATTAAGTACAATTAAAAGCTTTTTTTCGCAGAGGCGCGATGACGCTAAGTAAAAAACAAAGAAACTAAATTAACTTTATGGACGGCATGGGATCTTCCGCGCCATTATACATTTTCACAAAACATGTCTTTGATTTTTCTCTTCGTTGTGTCCGCTGTGCCGCTGTGCGATTAATGCTTTTGATCTTGATCTTTCCTCAGCGTCTCTGCGCCTCTGCGAGAGAAAAAAGAATTTACCCTTGATAAAACCACCAAGCCCGTTATAATATCAAGCATGTTATGTTTCACCAACAAATCTTCAGGTTCAATCTTTGCCAGTAGTACTGGTTGTAAATGGGTTCTGAACTAAACATCAACTTCCATAAAATCTAGCGAGTTTCTCTCGCATGTTTTATTATTAAGTTACGCCCTATTCCATTTTTAATTAGTTCAATCGAGTCATACCATGAATGAAAAAATAATTTCATCGCTTGCACCAGAACCTGTTGGTTCTTATCCACATGCCCGTAAGGTCGGCAATCTGTTGTTTTTGTCAGGCGTTGGTCCTCGGCAAAAAGGCAGCAAAGATATTCCTGGCGTAACGCTAGACAATGATGGCAATATCGTTGATTATTGTATCGAAACCCAATGTAAAAGCGTCTTTGATAATGTAAAAACTATTCTTGAAGCTTCGGGTTCAGGTTGGGACCAGTTGGTTGATGTGCAGGTTTTTCTCACCAATATGAAAGATGATTTCAAAACTTATAATAGAATTTATGCTGAGTACTTTGCCGAAAACCAACCTTGTAGAACCACTATTGAAATCAACTGTTTGCCTACACCGATTGCTATTGAGTTAAAGTGCATTGCTGTTTTTAAAGGGGTATCGATGGGGTCAGAGCATTT
>CAZLZZ010000232.1:2498-3163 GCA_964564165.1 uncultured Alcanivoracaceae bacterium
TTAGAAGAGGAAATCAAATGCTCTGACCCCATCGATACTACTCCCTTTAAAAACAAACCCATTGCCCCTTTTAATTTCAACAAGTGGATCGACGAACACCGTGACCAACTTAAACCACCGGTTTGCAACAAACAAGTCTTCGATGATGGTGATTTTATCGTGATGGTTGTCGGCGGGCCCAATGGCCGCCGTGATTACCACTGGGAAGAAGGGCCAGAATTTTTCTATCAGCTTGAAGGTGAGATGTTGTTGAAGACCATTCAGAATGGCAAGAAAGTCGATTATCCTCTAAAAGCGGGTGATGTGTTTTTGTTGCCGCCAGAAGTGCCCCACTCACCCGTGCGTTTTGCCAATTCCATTGGCCTGGTGGTGGAACGTAAACGAACTGCCGAAGAGAAGGATGGTTTGATGTGGTTTTGTGAGAATTGTGATCATAAATTGTACGAAGAGTATTTTCACCTGAGCAATATTGAAAAAGATTTCTTTCCAGTGTTTGATCGATTCTTAAAGGATGAAGCCAACAGAACCTGTGATAAATGTGGCACTATTATGCCAAAGGAGAATAAACTAGATGTCTGAACACTTAACCATTGATATTCACACCCATATTTTACCCGAGAAATGGCCCGATTTAAAAAAGAAATATGGTTATGGTGGTTTTTTGA
>CAZLZZ010000233.1:0-3066 GCA_964564165.1 uncultured Alcanivoracaceae bacterium
TCACAGATTCATCGATAAAGTTTTTAAGTTCATCACCTGTATCTATTGTTATTGTTCGTGCCACAATGCTCTTTGTAAGATTGTTTCTTATATATTCTAACAACTTAGGTTGATTTTATCAAATTAATCTTGTTGGCAACTTAAACAATTTTAGCAAGCCCTCCATAAATACAATTAAAATATTCACGTACCTTAATGCCTTTTTTTCGTTTTTTTCACTACACAAGACCTCTGTGCACCTCCGCGTCTTCTCTGCGAACCTCTGTGTTACTTAATCTCAAATAACGATTCCCAATTTAAAGAACGGGTACCCACAAGGGGCACACCCTACGGTTGTTTTTTATTCCCATAAAGGTGTCCAAATATTTTTTACATAGGTGGCGTAGTTTAAAAATGCTATCCTGATTTAGGATTTACATAAAAACCATAAAAAAACGTAATTTATAATCATATTCCTACTTTGTTAGGATTATATATTGGCTTTTACTTGCTTTGCCCTATAATCCTACTATAGAAGGAATATAAATAAAAAAATCATAAATTCCTTTATTTTCTCACTTATGTAGGATTATATTATGCCAAAAATCATTCCATCAATAAAACCAGATAACACAAAGCCTGTTGATTTTAACTGGCTTGGTCAATACATCAGGTACAGGCGAACATCAATTGGAATAGGCGTGGTTGAAGCAGCTACTATGTGTGGCTTGTCCAAAACAGCCTATTCAAATGTAGAACTTGGTAAGAATTCGCGAGTTGAAACCTTATTTTCCGTCCTTACCAGTTTTGGTGTAAGACTAAATGTTCAGGATGATGATAATGTTAAATGGGTCTAATGTTTTGACTGAAATAAATATTTACGCACGCAACAGTAAAGTTGGTAAGTTGATTTTTGTTACTCCAGGTCAATGTGAACTTGAGTATGAGCCTAATTGGGTGACAAGCGGTTTCCCTTTATCTCCAGCCTTGCCTTTTGATGGTCAATTTGAACCGAATGCGGTTGTAAATTTTCTTAAAAACATATTCCCAGAAGGTGAGGCGTTTCAAGAGCTATTAGATATAGACAGGATATCAAAAGATAACATTTACGCAATTTTATCAACCATAGGTCATGATACATCAGGAGCTCTGGTCTTTGCTCAAAAACACCAAAACACCAAATTTAAAAATCTTAGAAGGGTGACAGAATCTGAGTTAATAGAACGACTTAACATGAGAAGTACACGAGATTTGATACTCTGGGATGATAAATATCGATTATCGGTTGCAGGTGTTCAAAATAAATTGAATATTCTTGAGACCAAGAACGGTAAAATGTTTCTAGCAGACGGTCAATATGCTTCTACTCATATATTAAAGTTTGCATCGTTACAAGACCCTTTTATCACTATCAATGAGTTTTTTTGCATGAAACTGGCTGAATTGGCAGGACTTCGGGTGGCAGATGTTCGGCTTAAAAAACTAGGGGAGCATTATACTCTTATCGTACGTCGATTTGATAGAAGATACAACAATGATAAAATCTTAAAAGCCCATGTTGTGGATGGCTGCCAGGTGCTAAATTTACCACCATCATATAAGTACGAACAAAATTTTGGCTCTAGTAGAGATGTTAGACACATTCGCGACGGTGTGGGGCTTCTGGATTTATTTGGTTTTACTAACCAGTGCTCGATTCCTGTAAAAGCAAAACAATCTATTTTGGACTGGGTTATTTTTAATGTTCTGATAGGCAATAGCGACGCGCATGGAAAAAATATTAGTTTTATGGCTGGAACAAACTTTTATCAATTAGCTCCATTTTATGATTTGTTGTCGATAGTATATGAGGCAAGAAATAACGAAAAACTAGATACAGGGCTTGCTATGGCAATTGGTGATCAATTTGATATCAATGGAGTTACGGCATACGACTTTTTATGTATGAGTGGGGAAGTTGGAATACCATTCAAACAGCTTAAAAATAGGATGCACCACATTTGTCAAAAAACGTTGGATTCTTTATTAATAGTTGAAAACTTATCAAAGTCTCATGATGATGAGGTAAAAAACGTTTTTAAAGAATTAAAGAACACCGTTCATGCACGCTGCACTCAATTATTGATTGAATGTGAACAACTGGAGAAAGTGAGAGAATCGACCCTTTAACAATGAATATATCAAAGACCTTTGCGTTGCAGTTTTCTATTCCCCATAAGGTGTCCAAATATTTTAACGTGCGTTCATTACCCCGCGACTCTCTTTAACCGCAGATAACATATCATCTAAAACAATATTATTGTCCAAACCTTCTACATAGAATGGCGATTTAGTTGATTCTTTTTGTGGTAGTATTTTAAAAGTGTTGCCATCCTTGCGGGCAATCAAAACTTCCTGGGTCATGGACATTTTCAATACTTCTGATAGTTTTTGTCTTGCTTCCGAGTAAGTATATATACGCATTAGAACTCTCCTAAAAGTTTTATTTTCATGTCTTGTGCCACTTCTTTCATCTTCTTATCTAATGTTAGTAAAGGACATTTTCTTGACTGTGCAGTCAATAAAAAATATGCATCATAAGCATAAATATTATAGTCAATGGCGATTTTTAATGCCGATGAAATATCAACAGTTAATAATCTGACTTTAATCTTTTGGGTGATTTTCAATATCTCATTCACATCTTTAGCATTAATTTGTTTGCGTTTTAACATAGCTGAAAGAGCATTGCCAATTTCATAAGGTAAAATTTCTGGTGAAAAGACCTTAGTATTTTTGGTTAAATCCACTATAAACTGCTTTTCTGGTTGATTTAAAGCAATGGCTAGAAAAATATTGGTATCTGCAACTATATTCATTTAGACAATTGTACAATACAACTTAGAATACTGCAAATATTTGGGTTATGTTGTCTTTATATTATATTTATTTTTAACATATTAGGCGAAATATAAAACGAGCACCCTCAAAGGGGTACACGATGATTTTTATTTACCTATGTTAATATTTGCGTTCTTAGACATTCATTGCGCTTTTTACACTACAAAAGACCTCTGTGCACCTCCGCGTCTTCTCTGCGAACCTCTG
>CAZLZZ010000234.1:0-3064 GCA_964564165.1 uncultured Alcanivoracaceae bacterium
TGCGATTTTTTGACTATTTCAACTACAAAAAAATAGGTATAGGCTGCAAATTGCGCAATTCTATTTGTGAGATGAGAGGAATTGAATCCAGTAATGGTTCCTATAAATTAGTACAAGGAAAAGGAATTCCGAGTATCAATATCATTGGTTTTCAACAGTTCATAGATTGGGAGGTTTTTCTCGATAGGATATTGAACGCAGGTTACTAAATAAGCACTATTAACAAGCACTACTAAAGATGGCTAACCCGCATATTCCATATAATTATTGTGGTCACGCTCTTTATTCGAAGCCATTATTGAAAATATTATTAAGCAACAATGATGTTTCGGAAAAGACAATATCATCTAGCAACCATTCAGTGTCAGTTGCATAGCGTGCATTTGCCCAACCCATGAAATAGCCTGCAGCCCAACCTTCTGGACCTGCTGATGGAATAGCTATGTTTGCATTCGTGAGTAAATGTAACTGGGTGAATGCTGTTTCATCTTGCCAACGTCTCCACAATTCGATAATACCATCGTTACTTGTATCACTAGTCGAAGCAACAACACGAACAACAACTTTCATCCAACGCCCTTGGTCAGTTGGATAAGTGATAAATGAAGCTGGTTGTAATTGACCACCATTAGCAGTATTACCGCCCTGGCTAAAACTAACTCTTAATTCGCTGCTGTTGCCTCCAGTACCAGCACTCCAGAAATTCCAAGTAACAGTTGAGCCATCGCCAGCGGTTTCATAACCATCCATCCAAATTGAAAACAGTTTATTGTTAGATGCACTAGCAGTATTTGGGTTGATTCCGTGTTTGAAATTTGTGGGTACACGCAACCAATAACTTATCCATAGTTCAGGGTAAGCACCTCCAAGGTTAAATCGTTGCTCAGCTCAATTTTGCCCAGCAGGATATCTAAAACGCAAGCTGTAATCTCCACTTTTAGCAGACCAATCACGTACAGAGCCATCAGGCAGATTGGGGGCGGCTATATTATTTATAACGCCATTGTTGTACACAACGACTGGGCCATCGACTGGGTCTTGAGTAACAACAGAAGTTCTGTTGTTGCTGTTCCAAGAAAAACCATCAATGTTAGAATTGCTCATATCCATAGATTCAAATGATTCAGCGAGTAACGACGTGGAACTTAAAAATGTTATCTTTCCTGACTCACTATCATTGACCAAAAATGCCAGTAATAAAAATGTTATCATAGTATTTGTAATGTCTATATTTTAAAACGATATTATAACATTCTACTCTTCAATTAAATGTGACGAAATCCCCACTTTGTTTCTCAATCTATATTTCGATATAATTAATACTCTCAGTACCGGATTAATAAAAAACTTGCGACCTTTTTTATTCTCAGCAGTCTTATGATTTGATAATACAATAATACATGAATATACCTCTAAGGATACAAACTATGATCCCCCCCCCTATTAACCTGCCTATTATTTTGCCTTTTACCGTTGCAGCTTTTTGCGATTAACCAGTCAACAATCGCAAAGGAATTTTCAAAAGCAATGCTTGAACAAGACAGTTCAGCCATCATTTCTCTGTTATCAGAAGATTATATGATGGGGGGTATCTATAACAAAAACCTATCTAGGCAAGTTATCCCCCAAATTTTTAATCAGTATCCAAAATTCATCAAAATAGAATTTGATGCTAAACTCTCAACTGCAAACACATGGCATTTTAATGGTGAACTTGCAGATGATGGGCACAAGACTATTGTCCTGAACTTGGATAGTGACTTGACTATTTTATCGATCGATTTATTTGATGAAATTATTTCTCAAACTGGAACTAGCCAAGAAAATCCAGAAGGTAAAAGAGCCTAAAAAAAGCGCCAGTTACAAGTTTAACTTATTTTAATTTAAAGCAAAGGCAAGAGCTGTTTAATCATTTAATATCAGTTGTTGAGAAATATGATGCAGAAGGAATTGATACCCGCAATAGAACCAAAAAATCAACTGGAACAACTACAAAAAGCATTACAAAAGCACTTTTATTAACAGTCAAAACTGGCAAGAATTAGAAAAGGTTTTCTACCGTTTTGCTGATGGATTTGTCAATCTCCATTCTCACTTCGAATTCAACAATAAGCCTAGCAAAAACGCTGTAGAAAGTGATGTCGGAATTATTTATAGTTATCCAGAAATTGCGTTTTATCTAAAAGATACAGACCAGCAGGTTTCTTATCTCAATCATACGCCTATCAATAAGGCATTTGAAATATTTGAAGCTTATGATTGTAGGTTCAACTCTACCATTGGTTGTTTGGCTTCTTTTATCAAGAAGTTTGAATACGGAGAAGTTGTTATTAACCAAAATCGCCCTTATGCCCTAAAGTTAAAAAATGGTGATACCCATCAAATCAATTATGCCAGTAGCTCAGCTGACAATGAGGGCAATGGAAATAAAATGCTTGATCCCATAGTGGCAGAAGACATTCCCAACTGGAAATTAATAAAAAAAGGGTTCAAGGTTGCCGTTTATCAACAAAATCAAAATATTTTGCTGCGTATCAAGAATTTCGTCTATACCAATGGCACTGGAGGCAATATTCAATGTGATCATGAGGCGAAAGCAGAAACCATGTGTCATGATGTTAGATTGGTAAGAAAAGTATTAAAAACCTTACAACATCAGCATCAACATCAAGATCAGAACTTAATTATAGATGTTCAAGACAATGTAGGCGGTATTAAAAACAGTCCATTTATTGCAGAGTTTGCAACCCAGCCATTTAAAGACTTAGCCGTTAGGTTTAGAAAAACCAAAGCGCTAGAAGACGATGAAATTAGGTTGGGTTTATTTTATAACTCGGATAGATCAGAAAATTGGTATCAACAAATCAGAAAAAATGGCACATACGATAAATTTAGCTATGGTGATTTTTTGCCCAAAAGAGCTGACTTCTGTCAAGGTTCTGAATACTGTGAATTGCTCGAAATACCAGTAAATAATCACCACTCTTTCAAAAACATGGTGCTATTAAGTAACTAAAGTTTCCTGAAAATTAAACGGTCAAAATCCACCACCAATAAAAAATGA
>CAZLZZ010000235.1:0-3039 GCA_964564165.1 uncultured Alcanivoracaceae bacterium
GAGCTTTTTCATCGCTTATATCATCCCACTTAGAGTAATCGTCTTTAATGCCCAAGTATGTTTGCATTTCAGGGCTTCTGGACAATCTGGCGTTAAAAACCCTAGCAAAGAACTCATTGGCCTTTTCTGACTCATTGGCATATTCTTGCTGTAGCCACCCGTCCAAATAGTTATCTACCACTTCAATTTTTGCTGCCTGCGGTTCTGTAGTTGGTTCTGTAATTGTTATTTCGTTTGATTTGTCATTGCAGGCAGTTAAAGATAATACCGCGAGCAATACAATTGTTTTTGTTGTTGTCATGATTTTAAGCGTAGTCATAAGGTCCTCCTGTTTCTAATGCTTTTTTATAAGCTTCTCTTGCCTGAATTTTTTCTATAAAGGCTTTGGTGTGTGGATAATCATCCATCGTGCTTTTTGCCATGCTGGCTTCCAATGGAAAGCTCATCTGAATATCGGCTCCTGTCATTTTCTCACCTGCAAACCAATCGTTCTTAGATAAATGTTTCTCGACAAAATTCATATTGTTTTTTACATTCGGCAACACATAGCCACTTAATACTTTATTGGCAATGCCTTTGGCTATCGGCTTGATGAAAAAAGGCATCGGTGCTGTTTTAATTTTATCAAAAATAAGTTTCAGCAACAACTGAGGCATTAATGAACCTTCCGAAAAATGCAACCAATAAATATATTCGCGATAGGCTTTTGAACCTTTCCTTGGCAGCAATTCTTTGCCATAAGTTTGCGCTAAATATTCAATAATCGCACCAGATTCCGCAACAGTAATATCACCATCGGTAATTACAGGAGATTTGCCCAAGGGATGAATTTCAAATAATTCTTTGGGTGCCAATTGTGTTTCTTTATCGCGTTGATAGTGTTTGACTTCATATTCGACGCCGATTTCTTCAAGCATCCATAAGATGCGTTGAGAACGGGAATTGTTTAGGTGATGGACTGTTATCATGATTGTCTTTATATTAAATTGGGAGGTCAGTTTAGCATGTTTAATACTGACATAATAAAAAAACTGTAACTACTCACCCCGTCATTCCCGCGAAGGCGGGAATCCAGTGCTTAAAAAATATACATTTATTTCTTTTTAAGGCTGTTTTGCCTTTTAGTTTTTTTATAAAGGCAATAGATTCCCGCCTTCGCGGGAATGACGACGGTGGGTGAGCAGTTACAAAATACTTAATATCAAAAAAAATTAACTGCCGTGGTTTTGGCTTATTTCCCTGCTTTATGGAAAAAAGCAATGAATCCAAAGGCCTTAAAGCTTGTAAATAACAATTTTGACCGCATAAACCATGTCTAAACCAACCTACTTTAGAAGGATTAAACCATGAGTAATTTTCACGATTTCAAAGCAAAAACCATCACCGGTAAAGAAACACCCATGAAAGACTATAATGGCGATGTGGTTTTGGTGGTTAATACCGCCAGTAAATGTGGATTAACCCCACAATTTGAAGGCTTACAAAAACTGCATGAAGAATACAAAGACTCTGGGTTAAAAATATTAGGCTTTCCATGCAATCAATTTGCCGGACAAGAGCCTGGCACCAATGATGAAATCGCTACATTTTGTTTAAAAAATTATGGTGTTGATTTTGAAATATTTGATAAAGTCGATGTCAATGGCAAAGATGCCCACCCGATTTTCGATTATCTAAAAGATGAACTGGGCGGCACATTGGGTAAAAAAATCAAATGGAATTTCACCAAATTTTTAATTGGCAAAGATGGTCAGCCAATCAAGCGCTTTGCGCCGACAAAAAAACCTAAAGATTTGGAAAAATATATTAAAAAGGCATTAGAAGGATAGAATTTCAGGTAATAAGTGATGGAATGTAGATATTCTATAAAATATCAACTATTTTTTATTGTTTCAATAATAGTGACATGATAATATATTATCAGTTATATTTTTTGACTTTTTTTATGAGTTCAGGTAATTAAATTTATGATGAAAAAAAACTTACTGCTGTTCTGGTTGTTTTTTAAAATAACGACGATCCAAGCGCAAATAATTTTTGAGCCTCCTGTGATTATAGACCCTCCTCATCCTCAGGTGGGAGATACCATTAGGATTGGCGTATTTGAGCTTTTTTATCCACCGTGTTTGGTATTGCCTTTTGAAAACATTGAAGGCGATACACATATTTTTGAGTTCGATAACAATGATATTGACCTAACTGTTGTGACAGATAGGCCCCCTGGTATTTGCAATCCACTACCAGTATCACCTGCTCCAAGGGAGTACTATGAATTGGGTGTACTTGAAGAAGGAGATTATTCTTTGCAAGTTTTCTGGGTACGCTCCATAATTACACTACCTGCACAATCGCCAGTTTTTTTAACGCCTTTTGGTAGCGAATTTAATTTTTCTGTTACCTCACCAATGATTATAAGTAACCACACACCCATCGGACTTTTTATTTTTATTTTATTAATCATCCTAATACCAGCCTATACCAAGAGGGCCATACATTAACAACCCACAATCACAAGGAACTTCCCATGAAAAAAATTTATACCGTTTTACTTATCACTTTGGCCTGTGCTGATGCTTTTGCCATTACCTTTTATGCAGAAATATCAAGAGATGAAAACGCCCCAACTGTTGAATTATTAATTCAAGAAGCATCAACATCACCTCCACTTCCTGTCCAAGCGTTACAAGCGTTTAACAATGTTGCCCCTAGTGATGTTAATTACTTAATTTTTAATCGCGCAACAGGGAATTTAAAAAACCTGATGGAAAATAGCCCAAACTGGTCTCAGTCCAAATTACACCAAATGCTGGTTGTTACTTATACCGACAATCTAGATGTATCTATTATTCAGTCATCTCTTGATAATGACCCTTATATTATTTCTGCTTCCGAAATCACAAATAACAGAGCACCTAAGCCATCCGTTCCAATGGGCCATAGCAAAAAGAAAGGTAATCAATACATCACTCCCAATACAATTAATAAACTAGTACTGCAATTAATAAGTCCTGTCTAATATTTAGCACATCAAGGGCTTAC
>CAZLZZ010000236.1:0-2985 GCA_964564165.1 uncultured Alcanivoracaceae bacterium
GCTTTGGTTAATGCCTTTCGGTATATATTTAGGGCCTCTTGTTGAAACCCGTTCATTTGCAATCCTAAAGCTTTTTGAATGGTTTTGTCAATCATTGGCTTTTACTTTCAACTGGACCAGTATAAATACAACCTGAGTTACAGGTTTCACGTACTTCTATACGTGATAACAGATGCAAATCAGGCTTTAGCATGGTCCATATCCAATAGCACAGGTTTTCACTGGTGGGATTTTCAAGTCCTTCAACATGGTTTAAACAATTGTGATCAAGCAAATCATACAAAGGCTGAAAAGCCTTTTTTATATCTGAAAAATCAGCAACCCAACCTGTGTCTTTAGGAACATCTCCGGATATTGTGATGATGATATTAATCGAATGCCCATGTAATCTTCCACATTTATGACCATCTGGAACATTGGGCAACCAATGTGCTGACTCGATAGTAAATTTTTTGTATATTTCCATTTTAAGTGTCTCTATTTTTTCTTCTATTTTTTCTTTTTAACGTATAAAACCATACTGTGATCAATTAATTCATATCCCCTTTTTTCGGCAAGCTGAATTTGCAACTCTTCTAGTTGGTTATCAAAAAACTCAATTACTTCACCCGTATCAACATCAACCATGTGGTCATGGTGTTCACCTGTTTCTAACTCATATACAGCTTGGGCGTTTTCAAATTGATGTTTAACAACCAAACCAGCCGACTCAAATTGATTTAAAACCCGATAGATTGTCGCCAATCCTGTATCATGGTTTTGGCTTCTTAAGTTGATATACAATTCATCGGCTGTAAAGTGTTCTCCGGGGTGTTTTTCTAGGTATTCCAGTACCTGTAATCTTGGTAGAGTAACTTTTAATCCTGCTTGTTTAATATCATGACCTTTCATTGTATTCTCATTTTATTATTTAATTCAGACATAACGACAAATTTAACTGTTATTTAACGGCCAATATTGTATCATTCGAACTGTTATAAAGTTTAGTTATTGTTATGAAATCAAGCACAATTATTGTATCTCTGTTTATTGTTATATTTTCAACTGGATGCATCTATAAAATGCCAGTACAACAAGGCAATATTCTTGTCCAAGAAGATGTAGACAACATCAAGCCAGGAATGAGCAAGCGCCAAATTGCGATTATTTTAGGTACGCCAGCAATCGCGGATCCTTTTAACCAAAACCGCTGGGACTATATTAACACCTATAAACTCAAGGGAGAAGCTAATGTCGTAAAACGGCTGACTCTATTTTTTGATGACAATAAACTGGTTAAAACTGAAGGCAATTATTTTCCGGAAAAAAACAGCATTTCAGTCGAAGATAAAGAGTAATTTAACAAACATGACTGAAAAAGTTCCATAGAGTGTTATAAAACTCCAAAGTCTTTAATTCTTTTTCACAGTTATATTATGAAAAGAACAACAGGAATCGCGACTTTAGTCGTGCTTAAACATATATCAATGTGTGTATACATAGTAGACAGGGCTAAAGCCCCGATTCCAAAGCTTTTCGGAACCGCTGCTTTAGCTGCGTTTTAAAAAATTAGACATCATTAAGGGGAGTGAATAATCCCTTGCTCTTTTTGCTTAACAGCCCTTTTTCTTCTGACTTCTTTTGGGTCGGCCAAAAGGGTTCTATAAATTTCAACTCGGTCAGAATTGTTAATCACGTTGTCTAATTTCTTAACCTGATTATAGATACCTACTTTGTTGACTGACAAATCAATTTCAGGGTACTTTTTTAATATTCCAGATTTTTTTATGGCGTCATTTATCGTGGCACCTTCTTCGACTTGAACCTGCTGAATGTTTTGTTCTTTTAGTGTAGCGTATATGAGTTCAACCATAAACATGGCCAGCCCTCTTGACAAAGTCTGATAGCAATTGCTGTGCAATCTTACCAAATGCGCTTTTAAACGCACTGTTTAGAAGGCCTGATTTAAAATTAAACTCTAAATGTAATTCAATTTTACTGGCGTTGTCGGTTAAATGGGTGAATGTCCAGTTTCCAGTTAAGTTTTCAAAGGGACCTTTGATTAAGCTCAATGCTATTTGATAACTTTGATTGTTTTCTAGAGAAGCATTTTTATCAAATACGTTCTTTGTAGTAAACTGTTTTTTTATCCCTACTAGGCTAATAGTCATGCCTGCAAGCATATAATCAGGGTGTTTTTCTAGCACATGAGAATCATGACACCATTTGAGAAATGCCGGATAAGCTTCCACATCATTAACCAAATCGAACATATTTTGTGCATTGTGTTTAACAATGGCTTGGCGATTTACTTGATGCATGAATGATTGTATGAAATAAAAACTGTATTCTACACAACAACAGTGCAATTTTTTAGTTTTTTTACTACAATCCACATTATGAGTAAAAGAACATGAGCAAGAAAAAGAAAAAAACCCCTTCAAATGTCATCGCTGTAAACAAACGGGCTGGATATGAATACACCTTTATGGAAGATTTTGAAGCGGGTTTGTCATTGCTGGGTTGGGAAGTTAAAAGCTTAAGACAAGTTAAAGTTCAATTCAACGAGTCGTATGTGTTTATTCGCAATCATGAAGCTCACTTAATTGGCACACACATCACTCCGTTACTTAGTGCATCATCTCATGTCAATACCGAGCCGATGCGCCCTAGAAAATTACTTTTGCACAAGAAAGAAATCGCCAAACTCATTGGTTCAATCGAACGCAAAGGATTAACCATTGTTCCAAGAAAACTGTATTGGAAATCTGGCAAGATAAAGTTGATCATGTCTTTAGCAAAAGGCAAGAATATACATGACAAAAGACAAACCGAAAAAGCCAGAGACTGGAATAGAAATAAAAGCCGAATTTTAAAAGAAAACCTTTAAAAGAAAACCTTTAAAAGAAAACCTTTAAAACTAATTTTTAAAGGCTAATCGTAACTACTCGCCCCGTCATTCCCGCGAAGGCGGGAATCTATTGTGAAATTTATATCATTTAAAGT
>CAZLZZ010000237.1:0-2974 GCA_964564165.1 uncultured Alcanivoracaceae bacterium
TGTGTTTCATTGGTAATCCTTCTAGCCATTGTTTATTATTGTTGTTTTTGTATTCGACAAGAACCCTATTATTTGCATTGGATTGCATAGGTGTCCAGTAAAGACTCATTGCATGATAAGTAGGGATGTAAAATGCATCTTCGGCATGAGTAATCCCAGGTAAAGTTATTGATACAAGACATACAAACAAATTTAGTACGAATGCTTTTAATAAAGCCATTAGATTATTTTCAGGTATTTAACCACAGTAACATTAATACTTTTGCGTTTGTGAGTAAAGTTTTTATTCCATAAAGTCTATGAAATTTAAATTTCAATGATGTGTGAAAAATCTGATAGTGGTGTAGGATAGTTACTTTCCAGAAGTGTGTCCTTTGTAAATTCTCGTTTGATCTCTATTCACTACAGGTAGATTTTAAGGAAGTTTTCGCTCTTTAAAAATTAAAGTTTGCACATTATTTATGTGGTAATTATACATAAAATAATGGCAACTGCTCACCCACCGTCGTCATTCCCGAGAAGGCGGGAATCTATTGTCTTTATAAAAAACTAAAAGGCAAAACAGCCTTAAAAAGAAATAAATGTATACTTTTTAAACACTGGATTCCCGCCTTCGCGGGAATGACGGGGTGAGTAGTTACAAATAATGTATCAATTAAAAGGATAGCTGGGTGGAAAACTTGAGACGGTTATAGTCACAATGGCCAATTTTGGCAGTGAATTGGAGAAACAATCTGAGATTTGATTTTTGTACTGCATTCGCAAATCCATTCAAGTGAATTCTGAAAATATTTTTACTATCTGGATTAGGGCTTATGTGCTTTATCCCACAGATCTAATGGCATGGCTGTTTTAATGAAAAGGAGCACACATAGGTGCTCCGCTACATTGGTTCTCACTGATTTCATACTTTTCATTGCACTCCTCCAAATTTAATCCCTGTTAAATCGGCCATGTCTTTTTTCCAAGTGGTTATATCGTTTTGATTAAATTTGTTTAAGTGATTATGCCCACAGGCTCTTGCCATAACTTTCATTAACTCAGTAGATGCAGTAAAAAAGTTATACAGTTGTTGGGCTGATTTATCGACATTTAATAATTTTCGCAATTCTGGTTTTTGCGTAGCAATACCTGCTGGACAATTATTGGTATTACACATTCGCGCGGCAACACAACCAATAGATTGCAATGCTGAATTTGAAACAGCTATGCCATCGGCACCTAAAGCCATGGCTTTAATAAAATCATCTGGTACACGAATACCTCCGGTTATAATCAGCGTGATGTCTTTGCGGTTTATTTTATCTAAATAATGACGCGCTCTGGCTAATGCAGGAATGGTAGGAACAGAAATATTATTCCTAAAGATTAATGGCGCCGCACCTGTTCCACCACCTCGGCCATCTAAGATAATATAATCGGCAGTAGCATCTACTGCAAATTGTATGTCTTCTTCTATGTGGTTGGCAGATAATTTAAAGCCTATGGGTATGCCACCTGTAATTTCTCTGACTTTATTGGCAAATATTTCAAAATCTTCTGCAGTATGCAAATCATCAAAAGTAGGTGGTGATACTGCTGGTGTTCCTTCTTCAAGATTTCTTACTTGAGCAATTTTGCCGATGACTTTATTGCCAGAAAGGTGTCCGCCTGTGCCTGTTTTTGCGCCTTGTCCGCCTTTAAAATGAAAGGCTTGAACGCGCTTGAGTTTATCCCAATCAAAACCAAATTTAGCCGAAGCATATTCATAAAAATATTTGCTATTTGCTTGTTGTTCATCATCTAACATACCGCCTTCGCCTGAACAAATACCCGTTCCAGATAGTTCTGCACCTTTGGCCAAGGAAACTTTTGCTTCCTCAGATAAAGCACCATAACTCATGTCAGAAACAAAAAGAGGAATATCCAAAACTAACGGTTTATTGGCATTAGGGCCAATGATAAGCTCAGAGTTTACTGCCACATCTTCCATCAATGGTTTGGTTGCCATTTGTGCCACCAACATCTGAATGTCTTTCCATAGTGGCAATTCAGGAATAGGTACACCCATTGCGCCCATTTCCCCATGATGACCTGTTTTGGATAAACCATCTCTTGCCAGGGCTTTAATATAACCCAATGTGGGTTCTTCAACAGTTGAGTCAATATTCAAACTTATGTTAGCAGGTTTGGATTGATTGCCATCATCTTCCTTCAATGTTGCATGAGTGCCATCACAATAGGGTAAATTTTTACTTTGTTTGCACATACACAAATAAGCAGTTTCTGTTTTTTCAGAAGTAAATGCAATCGGCTTGAAAGGCGTAGTTCTATGCGAACCATCACAAAAAGGTTGAGATTTGGATTCTCCACAGGCGCAAAAATACTTCTCTTCACCTTTGGTTAATTCTGTCGCCATTGGTTTTCTGCCAGCTATTTTAGGTTTGTTCATCATTGTTTCTCTAGTTATCTCTATGAGTTTTTTTTGTTATTAATTATAGGCAATATCATATCACAGGTGTTTTTACCGATTTATTTTTTAACGATTATTTCTCCAACAATAAATTCAGAAGTTGTGGCAACTGACATGGCTTTGCTGCCATTTCCTCTGCGTCTTGCGAAATAACGGCGAAAACATTATCGGATGATTTTTTTGATCCAAGTATCACGGTATTGCCATCCCATGCAGGTTCTTGCGCTAAACAAGTTGCTGTCATACCTAGGAGCCTGTCCAAATACTATTGTCTGTATTGTTGGTGTTTTGAAGGGTGGCTTCATGTGTGCAGAATAAATCATATTGTAACCGTTTGGTTGTTTTTAATTGGAACGAAGCTTAACATGCATGGTAATAGGCAACAATACCAAACTTTAGAAACTTATTGTTTCTAAATTAGATATAATACCCAAATCCCGATATAGAAAATCCCATGCTAGCACAAGCCCTTGATGTGTTTTCTAATGCTAGCCTAATATCATAGGTTGTATTTGGGGTTAA
>CAZLZZ010000238.1:0-2939 GCA_964564165.1 uncultured Alcanivoracaceae bacterium
GGTAAGCCCTTGATGTGCTAAATATTAGACAGGACTTATTAATTGCAGTACTAGGCTATTTAAGCACGACTAAAGTCGCGATTCCGTTAGTTCTTTCACAGTATTTGGGTAAAAAGATAAAGGACTTTTAGTTCTACAACAGGTCTATGGACCATTATTTCATAATCCAAACAGAAAACCGCTTGCCTTTAATTCCTTTTGATTTCAATCCTTTAATGGCTGTATTAATCAAGCCACGCTCGATAGCAACATAACTTTGTTTATCATAAATATCAATTTTGCCAATTTGATTGCCTTTTAATCCAACATCACCGGTTAAAGCACCGAGAATATCACCAGGACGAACTTTATTGCGTTTGCCCGCTTCAATCACAAGGGTTCCATTGCTGGCTTTTAAAATAAAGCCCATTTCATTTTTTAGTACAGAACCTTTTTCAAAAATTCGGCTGCCATTAATCATATCTTTAGCTTTGTGCGATTGTTTGCCAGTATAAAGTGTTACAGCAATGCCGGTTTTTCCCGCTCGGCCTGTGCGCCCTATTCTATGCGTATAAACATTTCTTTCAAAAGGCAAGCCATAATTAATCACCATGGATAGTTCCTTGATATCTAGACCACGAGCAGCCACATCGGTTGCGATCAATACAGGAACGGTGTGGTTTGAAAATTTCACCAATACATCGTTGCGTTGATATTGCTCTAAGTCTCCATGCAGCGTGGCTGATTCGATACCATTATCATTAAGGTACTTAACCACTTGTTTTGCATCAATCTTGGTATTGGCAAACACAAGTACATTATCGGGCTGAAATTGAGCAATCACATTGACCACAGTTTTGAGCATTTTATCGCCATCTACATCATAAAAATGTTCGGTAATTTTATTGGGTTGTTCACTATGAACGGTTTTAACATTCACTGCATTGTTTTGCAGAGTTTGACTTAATTGTCTGATTTCATCGGTATAAGTCGCTGAAAAAAACAAAGTTTGGCGTTGTTTAGGTACAAACTCTATGACCTTGCTGATTTCTTCTACAAATCCCATGTCTAACATTCTATCGGCTTCATCCAAAACCAAGGTTTGCAATTCATCAATGTGCAAATAGCCTTTATCTAAATGCTTTAAAATTCGACCCGGTGTTCCTACAACAATATGCGCGGGGTGTGACAATGATTTAATCTGCGGTCCAATAGCAACGCCACCACACAAGGTGATGATTTTAATATTTTGCGTGAACCGTGCCAACCTTCTTAACTCTTTTGTTACTTGATACGCCAATTCGCGCGTTGGACACAATAATAATGCTTGAACCGTATAATCGGTTAACTCAATTTTGTTCAACAAGCCAATACCAAAAGCCGCAGTTTTGCCACTGCCCGTTTTGGCTTGTGCAATCACATCTTTATTTTGCAAAACATGTGGTAAACTCATGGCTTGAACTGGTGTCATTTCGTGATAACCCAACTCTTCAAGATTGGCTAAAACTGGCTTTGATAAGTGAAGTGATGAAAAATTTAAATCTGACATGATGATATTATTTATTAAAACTGCGTGGAGTATATACTCTTTTGCTTATTTTCCAACCTTTTACTTCATCACTGCGTCTATATGAACATGATTAACAAAGTTTACATCGAATATTTATTACTTAAAGATGACAAAGATTCACTTCAACAAGTACTGTCTATTATTCAACCCAAGTTATTGTCTTTTGCTAAAAATTTATTAAAAGACAATAGCATTGCCCAAGATGCACTGCAAGATTCTTTAATTGCAATCATTAAAGGCGTTCGTAAACTCAAAGATCATAGGAAATTTCATGCATGGATATATCAAGTCACGCGCAATAAATGCCTAGATATTATCCGCAAAAACCAAAAATATAAAAATGACAGTGAACTAGATTCTGTTTCAGAGCCAATTGCTGATGAAAAAGACTTAGATACACAAATAGATATGATGAGCATTATTAATCAACTGTCTCATAACCAAAAAAACGTCATTCACTTATTTTATTACGATGGTTTCAACATCATTGAAATTGCCAGAATTTTAAACAAACCTGCGGGAACCATTAAATCTTTGCTATTTGATGCCCGTTCACAATTAAAACACCTTTTAGGAGAATAATATGACTTCAATAGATGACAAAATTAAACAAGCGTTAAGCGACGAATATCAAGAACTCATTTCTGAAAATGACAAGATAGATGCCAATATTTTTAAACAAATGGGTGCTGGTTTTAAAAGCAAAATGGGTTGGATCTATATCTCAGGCATAATTTTAGGTGTATTAATTACAGCGATGTCGATTTACTCAATCTATAGTTTTTATCATGAAACAGAGGTAAAATCGTTAATAGGATGGGCAGTAGCCATTATCATTACTGTACTTCTCACGCAAATCATGAAATTATGGATTTGGTCAGAAATGAGTAGCAATCGGGTAATTAGAGAAGTTAAAATATTAGAACTACAGTTGGCACAAGTACTTAAAAATCAAGAAAAGAAATAATTTAAATTTATCACCATAGAGACAAGGCGTGCCTTGTCTCTACTTTTAATTTTTTCCGTTACTTCTCAACAGTAGTCAAACCCCGATAAACTTGTTTGGTCATTTTTTGAATAGTGATAAAACTCCAATGCCAATCTTTGTATTTGGCTTCAAGCGGATTTAAGTTTACAATTTCTTTTTCTGTTTTGCCTTGTTTGATTAATCTTCCAATTATAGAACGTGCATCTTCAAGCATAGTAATTGAATCAATCAAATCTTGTTTATTGGCCAATGGACCATGACCTGGGATAATCTTTGTTTTATCGTCAACTAGACCCAATACTGTTTTTTGTGCTTCAATATATCCATCTAAAGAACCACCACTGTAAAATTCAATAAAAGGAAACATTTTTTTCAATGGAACTTCACCCATATTTAACAAAT
>CAZLZZ010000239.1:0-2920 GCA_964564165.1 uncultured Alcanivoracaceae bacterium
TAGTACTAGGATGATAATAGGGACCAATGGTGGAACAGCTATCGGAGGTGGTAGTGCGCCGCCAGCGAATGGCTTGCGGGTTGCAGGTCAGGCAGCACAAGCATTAACATCACATGGCTTTGTAAAAGCTGGTGTATTTATTAACTGTGGTAGTGGGATTGATGAGAATTCATTGCGTTATTTTAATAATGTAAATGTAAATGATTTTTTCTCGGATGGAGTTGATTTAGGACCAATTGGTAACTGCATTATTGGTACTCCATTTGATATTAGTGATGCATATTATGTTGTAAGTGCAGTAGCAATAGGTGGTATAGCTTCAGGTGTCTTAAGTCCAAATTGTTCTGTTGTCTCATCAACTGAATTATACTGTCAAATAATCAATTCATTTGGCTCTGCTCAAAATGGTGAATTACAACTAATATTTTATTAATGATCTAATTGAGAGTTAGTTGAGGCAAACAAAGGTTTGACTCAATCTAAACCAATTGGTCTGTGCTTGCCTGGAGATGAAAACCATGAAAAAAAGAACGTTCACTTTTGTGTTGCTTTTGGTAAATATTTCAGTTATAAGTGCCCAACAATTAACTCAACACAATGAGTTTAAAGAATTGGGTTTAAGCTTTGACTTACCACAAGGATGGAATGGGCAATTATATGAAGACAAAATAATACTCGGGCATTACGCGATTCCTGGAATGATATTGTTAACTGAGAACCCTATCAATAACGCTAAAGAGATGAAAGCTTTGGCTATGCAGGGAATTACCGAAGAAGGTATTGTATTTAAGCCTGTTTCTGAGTTTAAATTAATATCACCAAATCGGGTGGAGGGCTTTTATCAGGGCTATTTTAATGGTACGGAGGTTAAAGTTTTTGTAATTGGATTGATTAATGGATTGGGTAAAGGTGTTAATATTATTATCTTAACGGAGTTTGGCAAGTTTACAAACCAACACATTGCAGCAGCAAATGAACTGGCTACTTCAGTTAAATTTTATCAATCAAAAGACTCTGCTACTACTCTAAACTGGAAAAATAAAATCGCAGGTATGAAATTAAAATACATGAACACCCATGGCGGTGTGACAGGTTTTTCTACCGCCAAGTCGCTGGATTTATGTAGTGATGGCAGTTTTTATTATTATGGCAATGATCACAGTAGTTTTGATTCTGGCAGTGGCTTTGGTTATGCCAATAGCAACAATGAAGGACAGGGAAAATACTCAATTCATTCCGCTGTCAATCAGGCGTTTTTATCTTTAAAATTCAATAGCGGTGATGTATATGAATTCAAACTATCATCTGAATTAGGCAAAACGTATCTAGACGATGATCGTTACTTTGTTGTTGTACCACCCATGCCATCGGTTTGTTTACCGTAGGGATCAGGTGAGTCAATCACACGAAGTAATAACTTATCACGTACTTCACCTGCAATTTGAGCGGCTTTGGGTAGATCACTGAGTATAAAGAAAACGCCCTTGGATGTGCCTCCACGCATATAGGTGGCAGGGATTTTTATTTGTGGTTTGAATGTTGTCATCTGATTCACCTTATTTTAGCTTATTTGTTATCTTAAAAGTTATTTTTATCCAGTAACTTTTAAATAGAGAGTGTAACAGGAAGTGTGTAACTTCAATTAATCCTTCCCCTTAAGGGGAAATTTTTTTAAAATATGAAAATTATAATTAAGGTTACAAAATGAACGAAAAAGAACTAGAAAAAATGGCGAAAGAATTTGCCAAAAACATTAAAACAACAGATGATTTAACCAGTCTCACATCAATGCTTACAAAGCAAGTAATTGAAGCTGCACTTGGCGCTGAAATGGAGGAACATCTCGGTTACTCTAAAAACCAGCAAACAGATAAATCCAATGCAAGAAATGGTTATACAAAGAAAATACTTCAAGGCTCGCATGGTGAAGTTGAAATAGCTACACCAAGAGATAGAAATGGATCCTTTGATCCGCAGCTAATAAAAAAGCGACAGAAAAGATTAACGCAATTCGATGAACAAATTACCTATCTTTATGGCAAAGGAATGACCACCAGATTGAATGTGTTTTTTATTCAATCAAGGATATCACTGATACCTTTGAAGAATTGTATGGAGCTCATGTTTCTCCAACCTTGGTATCCAAAGTGACAGCAGCGGTTCTCCAAGAGCTTGAAGCCTGGCAAGCCAGAGGCTTAGAAGATGTTTATCCAATCACCTTGATTGTATCCATGTCAGTATTAGACACGAAGGCAGAGTCCATAAAAAAGCCGTCTATGTGGCTCTAGGTATAACAATGGAAGGACACAAAGAAGTATTAGGTTTATGGATCAGCAAGAATGAAGGGGCAAAGTTCTGGCTTAGTGTTTTGACAGATTTACAAAACCGTGGATTACAAGATGTGCTTATCTTCTGCGTTGATGGGTTGTCGGGGTTTCCTGAGGCCATAGAGGCAGTATACCCCAAAGCCAAGGTTCAACTTTGCATTGTACATCAAGTGCGCAATTCGGTTAAATTTGTTGGTTCAAAACACCAAAAAGAAGTCTGTTCTGATCTGCGAACAATTTACTCATCTGTTAGTGAAAAACAAGCCAGCAAAGAACTGGAAAATTTCAAGCAAAAATGGAACGATAAATACCCTGCAATTTACTTATCTTGGTATAACAATTGGAAGAATTTAATTACTATTTTTGAATATCCCGCGGATATCAGAAAAGTTATTTACACTACAAATGCGATTGAATCTCTAAATTCAGTTATCCGCAAAGCAATCAAAAATCGCAGAGTTTTCCCACATGATGAATCAGCATTAAAGACTATTTTCCTAGCTGTTGAACACGCCAGCAAGAAATGGACCATGCCAAGACGAAATTGGAAGCCTGCTTTGAACAGATTTGTGATAGAATTCGAGGGCAGAATT
>CAZLZZ010000240.1:0-2905 GCA_964564165.1 uncultured Alcanivoracaceae bacterium
TTCCTATTTCTTCAAAATCCAATGATTTATAAAGTGAATACGCGATAGGACTGGACTGTCTAACTTCAAGTATAATTTTTTTGGATTGTTGATAATGACAAATATTTATAAGATATTTAAGGAGTTTCTTACCGTAACCATGGCCTTGAAAACTTTGTTTAATTGACATGTTAAGCAGGTGAGATTCATCGAAATTGACCAATAAAAAAGCATAGCCGATAATTTTCTCCTGTTGTTTTACAACAATACATTGATAACCAGATTTTATACAATCCTTCATTACGCCTTTAGACCAGGCGACGGGATAATTAGCCAATTCAATAGCCATTACTTCATCTAAGTCTGAAATTTGCATTTTGTTATAATGTATTTTTGTCATAAGTTTATAGCTATTATTAATAAGGCGCAGTTAACTGTTTGTAAAGTAACTATTGCTAATGAGATATGTGTTAAAAGGGATGTTCTTGATCTTAGTTTTTTATTTTCAAATTTCAACTTTAAATTAGTTAAGTTTTCAATTATTTAAGAATTAGCCTATAATACAATAATACCCACAACAATAGTCAAAAAAATAAGCCATTATGTCTGAAGCAGTACCAAACGAAGCAACAGAAAAACAAATTCATGCACTTAATTTAGCGCTGGAAGACAATCGCTTACGTGAAGTAGAGCGGATGATTAACTGTTTGCCGGCAGCAGAAATTGCTTTTTTCTTAGAATCTTTGCCCAACAACAAACGTTCCAAGGTTTGGGAGCTAGTCGGTGCAGAACACAGCGGTGAAATACTGGTTCATTTACACGATGAGGTTCGGTTATTGCTTATTGCCAAAATGGCCAATCAAGAGCTGCTGGATGCTACTTCTGATTTGGAATTGGATGATTTGGCTGACATCATTGAAGATTTGCCCAAAGAGGTATCTGATGAGTTGTTGTTGTCCATGGATCACAACAATCGAGAACTGCTTAAACGCGCATTGTCGTATCCTGAGGACTCTGCGGGTGGTTTGATGAATCCTGATGTGATAACCATCAGACCCGATGTAAATTTGGATGTTATATTGCGCTATATCCGTATGCGCGGTAAGTTGCCCAACCCGCTTGGTGATTTATTTGCAGTAGGCAGAAATGGCCATTACCGGGGCCGACTTGATGTCAATGATTTATTATTAAAAGACCCCAATACCAAGGTTGCAGATATTCTTGATTATGACTCTCCTGCTATATTGGCAACAACTCCCGCCAGTGAAGTGGCACAAGATTTTGAGCACCATGATTGGATATCGGCTCCTGTTGTGGATGAGAGCAACACCTTAATTGGTCGCATTACGGTAGATGATATTGTTGATGTGATACGTGATGAATCCGAACAAACAGTCATGCGAATGGCTGGTCTTGATGAAGAAGACGATATGTTTGCACCCGTACTAATCAGTTCAAAAAGACGAGCAATATGGCTGGGCATTAATTTACTAACGGCACTATTGGCCGCTTATGCGATTGGTTTTTTTTCCATAGCAATAGAAAAAGTGGTGGCCTTAGCGATTCTCATGCCCGTAGTTGCCTCAATGGGTGGAATTGCAGGCTCACAGACCTTAACATTGATGATTCGTGGCATGACAACCGGTCAAATAGGATTGGGAAATGCCAAACATTTATTATCCCGCGAATTTGCAATCAGTATTTTCAACAGCATTATATGGGCGATTGTCTTGGCAGTAATCACCTATTGGTGGTTTAAAGATTGGATGATCGGATTGGTTATTGCAATGGCATTAACTATTAATTTAATTGCTGGAGCCATTGCAGGTGTAGTTGTGCCATTATTATTAAGACGTTTGTCCATAGACCCTGCCATAGCAGGTGGTGTAGTATTGACTACGGTTACTGATATTATTGGCTATGTTTCATTTTTGAGTTTGGGCTCTTATTTTTTGATAAGTTGAGTTCTAAAGGCGCAGCTAAAAAGACCGTGAAAGCATTCAAGTTCCTATTCTTGGACAAACTCCTAGTTCCTAGCAGTGGTTATTCTTGGGATTCCAGCTAAATCTTTGTGTGTAATAATATTCATATAACCATTTTCTCTCAACAATAACTGGACCCGGTCATGTTGATTGTAACCATGTTCAAGCATGAGTTTACCACCAACAGTTAAATAGCTTTTGGCCTTTTCAATAATTGTTTTTAAATCACTGTATCCATTGTCTAAAGCTGTTAATGCTGCAATCGGTTCATGAGATAAGTTTTTTAAGTGTATGTCCTCTTGAGCAATATAGGGCGGATTGGAAATAACAAAATCAAACTTTGTAACAGGAATTTGAGCAAACCAATCGCTTTGAAAAATATCGGCATTGGTTATTTTGTGCTTCTGTTGATTGTATTTGGCTATTTGGATACACTCAGGGGATAAATCAATAGCAGTCACCTGACAATTAGGGCGTTCATTTGCGATGCTTAAAGCAATGGCGCCTGAGCCTGTACCCAAATCTAAAACCTTTCCTGCATAATCTTCGTCGGTCCATTTTAGGAACAATTCAATAATTAATTCTGTTTCAGGCCTGGGAATTAATGTGTGTTTATTGACCTTGAAGTCTAAATTCCAAAAGGATTTAATGCCTGTAATATAGGCCAGTGGTTTGCCTTTAATGCGTTGTTTTAAAAGTCTTATAATTTGTTGTTTTTCTTTGTTGCTGAGTTCTTTTTCACAAATAAACAAACCCGCTGTATTTAGATTTAATACATGGCAAATTATTAAATCTATTTCACGTTTATTACAATTGAATTGTTGGTATAGATTCTGGAAAAATGTCTGTGCCTTCATATTGACCCATTATACAAGGAATAGATAGTGCATGACCGAGAAAGTATTCGTAGCGAGGGAAAGTCTGGTTTTAGGCAATAATTTCTC
>CAZLZZ010000241.1:0-2878 GCA_964564165.1 uncultured Alcanivoracaceae bacterium
CTTGCCGCTTTGCAACAGTTAGCTGACCACGCTAGTAGGTCGTTGCTCTTGATCTTGATCTTGTTCTTGATTTTTCCCTCAGCTGCTTAGCTTGACATGAGTTTTGTTTCGGAGTGTAAATGCTCAGGTTTACCTCGGCGCTAGCCGATTACAATAAGGGTGGAGCCAGTCAAGCAACCAGAGGACGGAAGACGGGCACCGGCTGTAGCTCTGGTTGCTTGACTGGCGTGGGTGGGAATAGATAATAAAACAATCTCTTGCACATGGATGTGCAACAACCTTTTAGGCATCAGGGATAGTATGCCTTGTGAGCAATTTAACATAATGTTCGTTATCTGGCGAAGCGAACAATTGCAGTGTGTGGCGAGCCTAAGCGAGGGAGACATTACTGCAAATGCAGATAATGCCACATTATGTTAAGCTGCTTACGCTATAGCCCTATGTAGGGTTGGGTAGACAGAGATTCGGTTGCCAAGATGTTTGGTAATTACTTAGATAATTCAGGCTACGTGCTTGCGAAGATATTGCCGAACTGTGGACTTTCAGCACACTATTTTGTTTGACGGCATTATCTTGTAAGCATTTTTATTATGCCAGCATTTGCCTCATTTTCAGCTAGCTAAAGGGTTGAGTTAGCCTGCTTTGTTTGGCGTTCCTCGATGCCTGATTGTGAGGGGCAATTGCTCTCCTCTTTTCTAGGTCTTGGGTTGTTGGTTGTTTGTTCGTTAATTCAGGAATGTAGAAACTTGCAGTTCTGCAAGTTTTAATATTTCCTCTTGTAATGTTCATATTTAAGCTCTACAATTTATGATAATTTATACTTTTGATTATAGTTATGATGCAATACCGTGTTGTTAAGTTTTATGTTATTGATGGTAAAAATCATAACAATAATTTTCATTATCATGTTTATGATGATACCCGTTTTGTTGCAGGACCTTTTTCAACCAAAAAATTAGCAGATGAATGCGAATTAAAAATACGTGAAGAATTTGCCAAGTTTACTGCTGAATTCAAGCATTGCCTTTTCTGGCAAGTTCCTAAAATTGAGGATCAAATTACTCTTCAAAATCAAATGGAAGGCAAAGTTCTAAAAGAACTAAAAGAACTAAAAGAACGTGATGATTTAAAGTTAAGAAAAAAGTTAAATCTTTATGATTCTCCTACATTGCATTAATTTTGGTTTGTAGAAACTTGCAGTTCTGCAAGTTTTCAATGATACGTTTTTGTTTCAGGTTCTTTGTCTAAATTTCCCTTGGTTTCTTTTGTATTTTTCTTGGCTTTAGCAGGATGCGTTCTTGCATGAACTTCTTTAAGCTTGGTGATGCTTACATGTGTATAAACTTGTGTAGTTTCCATTCTGGCATGACCTAACATCATTTGTACATAACGAATATCAGCACCATTTTCTAACATGGCGGTTGCCATGGTGTGACGGAATAAATGACATGAACCTGTCTTGCCGATATCTGCACTGGTTATGTATTTGCTGATTAACATACTCAACCAAGCAACGCCTATTGCTTCGCCATATTGGCTCAAGAATAATGATGTAACATTGTTAGGAATAACTAATTCCGGGCGTACTTCGTTTCTGTATTTTTTTACCCAACCGATGGCACGTTCACCGATTGGTAACATTCTGTCTTTATCGCCTTTGCCATGGACTACCATCAATGTTCCGCGTTCATAATCGATGTCGTTTATCTTTAAACCTACTAGTTCCATTCTGCGGATGCCTGTGGAATATAGAACTTCCATTATTGCTCTATCGCGGATTCCGTATTCTGTTGTTGTGTCGGCTTGGTTCAATACCTGATCTGCTTCTTTGTGAGTCAAGATGTCACGTGGCAAGCGTTTTGGAACTCTTGGCATTTCGATATCTGCTGCAGGATTGTAAAGGATGTGATTATTTTTGGCTAACCATCTAAAGTAGGCACGTAGTGGTGATAAGTGGCTTTGTTGTCCTGATGGGCTTAAGGGTTCGCCGTTGTCTTTGCGAATCAGATATAGATGTTTTTGGTAACGTCTGATTATTGGTGGTGTGATATCTGCAGGGTGTGCCAAACTTCTTTCATCACACCAAGTTACGAACCTGCGTAAATAGGCTTCACGATCTGAAACTGTGCGTTTGGCGTAGTTGAGTATTTTGGAATATTCCAAGAATCTAAGCATGAAGTAATACATGCTCAATGCATCGGTGGGATCACCGATGGGTGGGTATTGTTTTTTGTCGCCTCGTGCTCCCATTAGATTGTTCCGTTTATGCTTTCTTGTATGTTTTCGGATGTGGTAGGTGGATGCATTTCGCCATTAATTTTTTTTACTCCTAGGCGTGCATTTTCTAGGGTTTCTTCATTGATTCGCTTAAGACCGTTGGTGTTGTTGAGTTTTGAGCCATTTTTATTGCCCCGAATACTACCCGTTTTGGGGGCGTTTTGACCCCGTTTTGACCCCGACAACTTCACATTTAGCCCCGACTTCTTTGTATCGTACTGGTAGTTTTCCATATTTTTTAAGCCTAATACGAAGTTATTGCCGTCTTTTCCTTCATTTTTATACAGCAACTCATACATGAATGTTTGCCCACGCCCACCTCGATGTGCAACGATATATTCCATATCCTCTAATCTATCAAGGTGTATTTTAAGTTGGGTATTTCCCCAATTTGTAGCATCCCTGATTGTCTTGCGGCTAAAGTAATAATCACTTTGATCTATGCCTTCTTTTTTACAAGTTTTGGTGACTATTTGATGTATTTCATTAAGTAAATTTCTGCTTTGTGGCGGTAACTCATCCAATGACTGGCCAAGGATTTTATGAGCCAATTTATTGGCCATGGCTATGTCTGATTTTTCAACCTCGATGTAACTTATGG
>CAZLZZ010000242.1:0-2852 GCA_964564165.1 uncultured Alcanivoracaceae bacterium
GGTTTACAATTAATGAATGCAGGTTCTAAATACCGTTTTTATATCCCTGCTGATTTGGCTTATGGATCAGATGCTCGTCCTGGCAGCCCAATTGGACCAAACAGTACTTTGATTTTTGATGTTGAATTAATTGAAATAAAAGTAACAGAAAAAGCAGAATAATGAATTGATTTTTTGCAATATTGTATTAAAAAAGCCAGTTAATAGACTGGCTTTTTTTATGCTTTAAGAATGATTTTTTGCGACAACAGTCGCTCTATGTGCAACTTAAGATCCGATGATGCAACGGACTCAGACACATCATATTGCTTGACTATCTTTGCCAGTAATTCTTCCTGATTTAATCCTTCATTGATGGACTGATAAATTAGAACAGCTGTCTCATTCATCTCAAAATACATGCCAGTCTCTGGCTCCAACAGTAAAATATTGCCTTCTTCTACTGGGGTTTGTAATATTTTTTTATTCACTTTATACATAACACCCAAATCCCGATATAGAAAACACGATTATAGCACAACCCAATAGCACGTCTAGAAGCTTATTCGAGAATAGGAACCGTAGCGAGAAAAAGCTGGCAACGTATTTTTTATATTCACTATACGTACCAAGTGATTACACTCTATTTCGCTTTGCTATATCGGGACTTGGGTGAGGCTCAATTTAAAAGAAGCCAACATTATGTCAAATCTTTACGGCTTTAAACCCTGAATATACTCACCACGTTCATCAGAATGAATAGATAAAAGCCGCAAAACCAGTTCATGTCGCTGCTTAGAAGACATGTCTTTCATGGATTTTCTAAACTTTTTGCGATCGGCTTTTTCTAAGTTTTTAAACATCCCTACTATCGGACGTCGCTTTTCGATAGTAAACCTACTGATGAATTCTTTTTCTTTTTGCTTTCTGTTGAAATGCTGAATAGCCTGCTTCCTTTGCGCAGGTGGCGTTTGATTGTATTTTTTCCTTAACCTTGTTTTTTGTTTGGGGTTTAATTGTTGAAATTTTCGTTTAGCCCGCTCTAGCTGTCTTCTCTCTTGTGGAGATAAATTCTTTAAATGTTCAAATCTCTTCTGAAATTTCTGGCGATCTTCTTTGGATAAATTTTTAAAACGATTCAACTTTTTTCTGGATTGTATCCGCTGCACTGGCGTCATATCTAACCATTTATTGGTATTTACTAACAATTTGTCCTTTGCATTGTCATCTAAACCGCTCCAACTGGACTTAAAGGGCAGTAATAGTTTTTGTTGCTCATGGCTCAACTCCTTCCAGTCCATTCGTGCGAATACACATGTACTACTGGTTATTAATACCACGATTGCTATTTTGTTGTATATTTTCATCATTCTTTTAACCCTAAATAGACGACAAGCTTTCTTCTTGACTTAACCATTCATAAAATTCTAGATTTTCAACCAATTCTAATTGCTCAATCAATTCCATGTCAGTCACATCTACATAAGTTTCTATTTCTAATCCTTGATTAGAATTTTCAATAGGCAATAGAGGCATCATAAAATAAAAGGCCAAAGCAACTGCTGCCGTTGCTGGAATAAACCAAGCCCTAAAAAATACTTTTGGTGTTACCATCTCCCTATCCAGAGCTTTTAACCTGGCTTGTTTTAACCGATAGTGTACTTCACTGCCCTGGCCTTGACTTTCTTGTTCTATAATCTTTTTAGTGGTATCTGTGATTTTATTGTTCATCGTTTCTTACCTCATTACTCTCTATTTCTTTATCCTTCATTTGTTCTCGAATACTTTTTAACGCCCTAAACAAGTGAGTCTTAACACTGCCGGTCGAACACTTCATGGAAAGGGCTGTTTGTTTAACGCTCAATCCTTCCCAAATCCGACAGATAAAAGCCTGTAATTGTCTGGTTGGCAATTCATCCAAACAGCCTTGTAATTTTTCCATTTGAATCTCATTGTCAATCTGATCTAATGCCGATACATAGGTTTCGTCGGCAACCTGTTGTACGATATCTTCATCTTTGTCATTGTAAAAAAAACTAAAATATTTCTTCTTTTTTGTAGTGGCCCGATGAAAATCAGTAATTCTATTTTGAATCATCCTGTAAAAAAGTGAACACCATAGTTTCGTGGGTTTTCGCTTGTACTTTTCTACAAATTTAATCATCACATCTTGTACCGCGTCCAATGCATCGTCTTTATTTTTTAGAGACATCAATGCTATTGCGAAAGCCTTTTTTTCATTCTCAATAAAAAAAACATTCAGTTGTTCTGTTAAATTTTGAATAGACACATCCTCAATTTCTGCTTCTGTATTTGTCTGTAAAATTGTAATCATATCAGTTATTTAAGTTTAACCTGTAAGTAATAGTCAAGTTTCATTGGTTTTTGTCTGTATGCTTTATTTAACGCCACCAACTGAGAATGGTTTACTTTTAAGGGTTAATTAGTGCTTGACCGAGAAAGAATATTGGCTCTATGTGATATGTAGTGGCGCGATTTATCGCGTCTTTTTTTAACACCATAAAGCCTAGGAAGCTTGTCCCAGAATAGAAAACCTACTGCGAAAAAGCTGAATTTATGCGTATCATCCGTGATACTTACCCACATCCGTGTGGGCTTACGTGAAAATTTTTTCCATAAGAATTTTTGGACATTTTTCCACCTGATTCTCGTTAAATAGCCGTGCTATTCACCTCAAAAATACTTCTGGAAAGCATTTTCACGTTAGCCGCGAAGCGGTAAGTATCATGGATGATACGCATAAATCATGCGAAAACCTGTCTCAAATCAGCTTTCTCTCGCTACGGTTTCTATTCTGGGACAAGCTCCTAGTACCGCAATTAATAAGTCCTGTCTAATTTAGACAATCTAGT
>CAZLZZ010000243.1:0-2838 GCA_964564165.1 uncultured Alcanivoracaceae bacterium
GATGATGACAATGGAGATATGACTATAGACTTCGGTTTTAAATCACCTATCCCTGAAATTATCCCTACACTGAATATACTGTCATTAATAATTATGTCATTACTAATGCTAATGATAGCAATATTTGTTAGGAGACGATTTCAATATTAAGGTTTAATATTCTATGAAAAAGGCAACTCAGGTTGCCTTTTTTCATAAAACTATTTTAGCCAAAAGATTACTCACCTCTTCCCCATTTTTTTGCATTCCGTCGATAGCGTCCATAAAAGTATGTCTAATGGTGTAAACACCTAAATCAGAGTTATAATATTTTTGCCCAACTTATTTTCCCATTTTCCCATAAATTCCATTTCTGCATGAAATATTCAGGCTAACACTAGGGAAAATTGAGATGATTTATTATCTTTTATGTGGTTGAAAAGCTAAAATAAAACACCATTTACTTGGTAATTAAATACATGTAAGTTTCGATGGAATACAAAGACTATTACAAAATTCTTGGCGTAAATAAAAAAGCCACAAAAGCTGAAATAAAAAAAGCTTACAAACGACTTGCGCGTAAATATCATCCAGATGTGAGCAAGGTTGCCAATGCTGAAGAAAAATTCAAAGAAGTCAATGAAGCCTATGAAGTTTTAAAAAACGATGAAAACAAGGCATCCTATGACCAATTGGGTGCAAATTGGAAACAAGGTCAACAGGGTCATGCAGGTCAAGGTGGTTTTGGCGGAGGTGCTGATTTTAGTGATTTTTTTGAATCTGTATTCGGAGGAGCAGGTGGCCGCCAAAGTGGCCGTCAAGGTGGATTTGGAGGGCAACAACAATTTCAACGCAAAGGACAAAACATCAAACAAACGATTAAAGTACCTTTAAAAGATTTATACACAGGTGTCAACCGCACTTTTATGATTAAGCAAGTCCAGCAGGATGCAACCGGCCAAAGTTACATGGTCGAAAAACGCATTACTGTAAAAATACCCAAAGGCATAGAACCTGGTAAAAGCATACGTTTAAAGGGCAAAGGAGAGCCAGGGCTAAACGGTGGTCCACAAGGTGATTTGTTATTAAAAATAGAGCTGGATAAAGATTTTAAATTTGAATTAAAGGACAATGATGTATATACCGATTTATTGTTAACACCTTGGGAAGCAGCCTTAGGCGCTAAAGTAAGTATTGCCACACCAACTGGGCCTGTGAGCATGAATATCCCTAAAGATATGCAAACTGGCAAAAAAATGCGCCTCAAAGGCAAGGGTTTCCCTGCCAGCACCGCAACAATAGCAGGTAATTTATACGCCGTGATTAAAATTGTTAACCCGCCAGAAAGTGAAAAAGCCGAAAAACAATGGCAAGAGTTAGCACAACAGTTTGATTTTAATCCCAGAGATTAACTACTCATCTCGTCATTTCCGCGAAGGCGGTAACCTGACAGTGACCTATTTTGGAATTCATATATGATTAAAATAAAACCAGTCGAGAAAAGCAATTGGAAAGATTGTATCAAGTTATCTTTGTTGCCAGAACAAGAAGGCAACCTGGCACCCAATGCATATACCATTGCAGAATCAAAATTTGAACTTCATCATCATGTGCGAGCAATTTATAAAGACAGTGAGGTTATCGGGATGCTCTCTTATTGCTATGAAGATGATCCATTGGATTTAGAGCTCTATTGGCTTTTCAGGTTCATGCTTGATAAAGACCATCAAGGCAAAGGATATGCCTCAAAAGTATTAAAATTAGTGCAAAAAGAAGTGATTTCATCTGGTGGTAAACGATTACGCACGATGTGCAAACCAACAAATATAACTGCTTCCCAAGTTTATCAAAAATTTGGATTTGAAAAAATAGGAAAACTTGATGATGGTGATATTTTATTCGAATTGCAAGTAGATTAATGGGTTGAACTTGTTATGCAAAGTCTCCCCAAGGTGCCAATTCAATGAATACATATGTGATACTGCTTAGAGGCATAAATGTTGGTGGTCGTAACAAATTACTGATGAATGACTTTGTTACACTTCTTAAAAAACTGGGGTGCCAAAATATTAAAACTTATATTCAAAGTGGTAATGGTGTGTTTCAAACTAAAAATAAAAATATTTCAAAACTAGCACAGAAAATTAGCCAAGAAATCAACCATCAGAACAATTTTAAACCACAAGTGTTAATCCTAACTAGTAAAGATTTTTTACAAGCAATAAATGCTAATCCTTTTGTTGAAGCTGATCCCAAAACATTACACCTTGGCTTTCTAAAGTCTACTCCAAATAACCCAGACTTAGATAAATTAGATTCTTTAAAAACATCCAGTGAAGGATTTAAGCTAATTAATAAAGTGTTTTATTTGCACGCACCCGATGGAATAGGCCGCTCAAAACTGGCCGCTCAAACCGAAAAATCACTCACCGTATCCATGACCAGTCGCAATTGGAGAACTGTCAGTAAAATCAATGAATTGATAAATGAGTTAAAATAGTGAAGAAAAAGAGATAATGCGTAAATTAGGTTATAATGTGTGAATGTTCAGTTATTTTAAGATAGAGGTATGTTTATGAAACAAATATCAGCAGCAGACATTGCACAAATGCCAATTAGTGAAAGAATTCAATTGGTAGAAGATATTTGGGATTCAGTAGCTGAATTGCCTGAAGTTGTTGAAATTCCTGAATGGCACAAAGGAGAATTAGAAAAACGCATGGATGCGTATCATAAAAATCCAAAACTAGGCTCTCCATGGGCAGATGTTAAAAAACGAATTCTAGGATAGTCCAACAATGTTAATAGTTCGTCCAGAAGCTGAGGTTGACATAACAGATACTTATAATTGGTATGAAC
>CAZLZZ010000244.1:0-2801 GCA_964564165.1 uncultured Alcanivoracaceae bacterium
TAAGTACTTTAAATGCATCAAACCATTGATGGATGAATTGCTGCCAACGATTAGCAGAGGTTATTTGAGACTGTGACTTTTTAAAAACCGCTTCACAAGATAAGTAGTCATACAGATTTTGTAAATTTTTGTCAGTTGGACAGGTGATGTTCAATTGGTTATTAGACCAAAGGTTTTGCAGATATGAAATCCATTTTTTTAATTCAATAAAACAATTGGGATGGTAGTATTTGTAGGCATCTAAACTGGGCAGTTTATTGATTTTTAACAGTGCAGGCCCTGTACCAAATGGCACTCTATCTGAAAATCGTGATTTAATTTTGACCACCAAACCATCAACCAAGTATTTAATCGGTTTTATTTTTGCCAGTTTATTCAACAAATAAAAATCTTCACCAGCATTGCGTTTAGGAAAGCCCCGAACTTGTGCATAACACTCCATATTAACAATCAATGCACTGCCCAACGGAATATAATCATAACCCGTTCCTGCATAAGTAATGCCTGCATGATAGTACCTAAGTTTAAAATCGTAACAAAACTGTAACTGATTTAATCTTTTGTCGTCACTGATGTGCTCAAACTCTAAAACAATGGCTGACCTTTCTTCATGACCACTATCTTCACAGTCATTAATTGCTCCTGAAAAATAGTTTTTTGGCAAAATCACATCAGCATCAGTTGAATAAATCCAAGGATGTTTAATGATGCCATGAGTGTGGTATTTTAATGCAATATCACAACCAATTTTACGCGCCAACCCTACCCCATGATCGGCATGAATCTGCATTCCTAGGCTATTTTTATCTACCAACAAAACATCATTGTCATTGGTAAACTCAAGCAATTGACCTTGTTTTGAAAAACGGGTATTTCGAATGGATTTTGTACATAAATGATCGATAAAAACATGATTTGCATCCTGCCATTGAACTTTATTCAAAGGTGAATTCACTACTGCTATGATTAAAACATTCTGACTAATACTTGGAAATATATTTGAAAATATGGTATCCAAGCAATCATTGTATTCATTGCAAATTGGAACAACAATAACATAATCATAGGTTTTATTGACGTATTGAATTTGTAAGGCTTCCAGTTCAGCATATTTTGCCAAATACTGTGCAATCGATTTTGATGGTTTCTGAGTGATTTATTTGGTCCAGGAAAATGATTTTTTGTTGTTTTTACTGTTGATATACAGCTCTTCAACCTTACTTCTTGCCCAAGGAGTTTTGCGCAAGAATTTAAGACTGGAATTGATATTAGGATCATTAATAAAACATTTAATTTTAACTAGTTGACCCAACTTTTCCCAACCGTATTTTTCCTGCAACTCTGTAACAATCGCTTTTAAAGTAACGCCGTGCAGAGGATCAATTGTCATTATTCCCACTCAATGGTGGCAGGCGGTTTTGATGAAACATCATAAACCACACGCGAAACCTTGTCGATTTCATTAATAATTCGTGTCGAAACATGCTCTAAAAACTCATAAGGAAGATGCGCCCAGCGAGCGGTCATAAAGTCTATGGTTTCGACCGCGCGCAAAGCTATCACATATTCATAACGGCGGGCATCACCGACAACACCTACTGATTTAATTGGTAAAAACACAGCAAAAGCTTGGCTAGTTTTATCGTACAAGTCCCATTTGACCAATTCTGTGATGAATATATGGTCGGCTTTTGCAAGAATCACCGCGTATTCCTGTTTGACTTCACCCAGTATACGCACACCCAAACCAGGTCCTGGAAAAGGATGGCGATAAACCATAGCTTTAGGCAAACCAAGAGCCACGCCCATTTTCCGCACTTCATCCTTGAATAAATCACGCAAAGGTTCTAGTAGTTTTAACTCCATATCTGCTGGCAATCCACCCACATTGTGGTGCGATTTAATCACGTGGGACTTACCAGTTGCCGAAGCTGCTGATTCAATCACATCGGGATAAATTGTGCCTTGAGCCAACCATTTTACATTGTCTAATTTGCGCGCTTGTTGTTCAAAAATTTTAATAAATAGACCGCCAATGATTTTGCGTTTTTTCTCAGGATCAGTCTCGCCTTTTAGCGCATCGAAATACATGTTCTGGGCATTAACACGTATGACATTAATATCCATCCCTTTTGCCATGGTTTGCATGACTTGATCGCCTTCCTTGTAACGCATCAAACCAGTATCAACAAACACGCAAATCAACTGTTCGCCAATAGCTTGGTACAGTAAAGCAGCAACAACAGATGAATCAACACCACCAGATAAGCCCAACAATACTTTATCTTTGCCCACTTGTTTCTTTATGCTTTCTACATGGGTTTGGATAATGCTGTCGGTTTTCCATAACTTTTCACAACCACAAATATCAAACAAAAAGCGTTCAAATATTTTTCGTCCTTGTACCGTATGCTCCACTTCTGCGTGAAACTGAATGCCAAATATGGTTGCATCAGCATTTTCAAATGAAGTCACTGGTGCAGTATCACTGGCTGAAGTTACATGAAAGCCTTGTGGCATAACATCAACTTTATCGCCATGACTCATCCACACATCAAGCAAACCTTGCTCTTTGTCGAATATACCCTCTAGTAATTTTGAATCACCAGACAACCTAACCTGAGCATAACCAAATTCCTTTTCATTTGAAGGAGCCACTGTTCCGCCAAAATGATGGGCAATGGCTTGCATGCCATAACAAATCCCCAAAACAGGAATATTTAAATCAAAAACTCGTCCATCCACTTTCGGCCCATCATCCAAATGCACCGACTCCGGTCCACCCGAAAGAATTAATCCTT
>CAZLZZ010000245.1:0-2668 GCA_964564165.1 uncultured Alcanivoracaceae bacterium
ATACCACCAATACTAGAAATATTATCAATCGCGCGCTGACTTATGGTTTGTTTGGTGCCTTTTGATTTGACTGTGTGGATATAGGCATCCATGCGATCAGCTTTCCAATTGGTAATCCTAAGCTGCTCCGCCTTGCCATCAATTAATCCAGAAATCTCACCAAAATCGAAGGTACTGGTAATTTGTTGCAGATTAAGTTGCTGAAATTGAATATCGGCAGCAATAACTGGAGCAATACCAAATAACCGTTCTGTTGAGAGCTGGTTTATCTGCATTTTGCCACCAAAAACTTCCAGCTTTAAAGAACCATCAAAGCTAATACTGTGTCCAATTTTTTTCATTGCAGGTATATTCCCAGAAATACTGCCCTGCATAATTGGCCAACCCATTTTCTCTGTAATCAATGCGATAGAAATAGGCTTAACCGAGCCATCGAAATCAATATTGATTTGGGGTTTAAACAACTCTTGCATTGACAATTCATGAATCAGAATACTGCCGTCAAAAATAGGCAGTTCGGTATTTTTATTTAATATCAATTTCTGCCCGACTGATGAAAAACCTAACTTAGACTGGTTGATAGGCAGACCTGCCAAGAGCATTTTATCCCAACTTATCGTTGAAGCTTGCATCTGGCCAGTATTCTTCCAGTTAAGTTGTGCATTAATATTTTGCATGTTAATTTTTTTTGACTTCATTCCCATATCCATGCCTACCAAATCAATATTTATAGCCACGATTTTGTCGTTTTCTATCGCAATTGAACCCTGTGCCTTCCCTGTAACACTTAAATCATTGATTCCCAGAATTTCAAAATAGGAAGCAAGGAACCCTTGATAAAGTTGCTCTAAATTATTTATGTCAAATTGAATATTAACATTGTTTTTATACCAGTCATCCATGACTATTTTTAATTCAATGGCTGCTGTAGATTCGATGATTATGGTTGAAAAAATTGGCTTCAATGCTCCATCAAAGTTAATAGTGGCTTGTGTGGTTATCGGGTTTTCATCAAAGATGACATACATATCTTTGAGCAAGCCTTCGCCCTTAGTCAATTGATTGGTTACAGACAAAACCAAGCCTTTTGGGGTTTGAGCAACTGCAATATCACCCTGATGATTTGAACCAGCTATCACATAATCGCCAGTGTTAGATTCCCATGAAAACTGTTCTAATGTATAGTTTGCACTAATCTGTATTAAATCATTGGAATCATTTTCAAATTCAATTTCAAAATCAGCTGATAGCAATCCTTCTGGCAAACTTTCATCTAGATTGACAAATTTATTCACAAAATCAGCAAGGGTTGATATATCCAATTTCTGAAACTTTATATTTATTTTGTTTTTATTGGTAGAATCAAAATAAACATGTATCTTGCCATCTATATCTGTTATTTCAAAATTCCAGTTATTAGATTGCAAGTTTATCCACCCTTTAATCCCTAGCTCATAATTTGTATTGTTGTGTTGAAAAGTAACAGTCCCAGAAGAACAGGTGTGAACAGGATAAACCGATTGTGAGCCACTGCACTGATAAGAAATATTTGTTAATTCATCATCAATCACGGGGATTTTCAAACTCTCTAAGCGCACATATAAACTGCCATTTTCACTGTACATAGATAAATCATTCATAGACCATAGGCCACACAAAACCATGTTTGACCACATCAACAATAACAAAATATAAGATTTATGAAAAAATTTCATACTTGAATTTTAACTGATTAAACGGTAAAATACGCTAAAATGAACTATATTATCCAAGTCCCGTTGTAGAAAATCTGTAGGGAAGTTGTAGAAAAGCGAACAGTGCACGGGGTTAGGAAACTTACAAAGGAAGGTAATCATGTCAAATAAACCCCATATTCTTATCGTTGATGATAATTTCATCAACCGCCAATTTTTTTCCATGTCTTTAAAAAAAGCCCATATTCAAACTACCGCGGCAAAAGATGGTTATGAAGCCATTGAATTTGCAAAAAACAATGCCTTTGATTTAATTTTGATGGATATAAGAATGCCTGGAATCGATGGTTATGAGACAGCCAAACAGGTTCGGTTACTCCCCAACCACCAACAAACACCCATACTTGCGACGTCTGCAGAAAATATAGTCAAAGACAAACAACAGTGTTTCAACGATTTTCTTCTCAAACCCATTAGCCCCAAATTGCTGATTAAAAAAATTAGAGATTATTGCCCTATCCAAGCTGAGAAAACAATTGTATTCAACCAATATGATGCTTTAAAGTACGCGTATAATGACAAAGATATTATGCTAAAGTTGATTGACATGTTTATCACAGACTTGCCAGTACAAATGTCTGCTTTAGATAAGCACATAGCACTGCAAAACAAACAGGCTTGTATTGATACCATTCATAAAATCAGGGGGTCTTGTAAAGCCTGTGGCGCTCAAGAGCTGGACTCACAATTAGAACAATTGTCGTTGTGCTTTAGAAATGAAAGTGAAAGTGAAAGTGAAAGCAACAGTAAATCAAAACACTACCACTACCAAAGGGTAAAACAGGCCGTGCAAAACTACCTAGTGCTTGACCGAGAAAGTATTCGTAGCGAGAGAAAGTCTGGTTTTAGGCAATAATTTCTCATTATTTATGCGTATCATCCTGATACTTACCGCTTCGCGGCTAACGTGAAAA